>CAUZRI010000031.1:0-10502 GCA_963582285.1 Gammaproteobacteria bacterium
TTTTACAATTTTGCTCGGCCACACGGTGCACACAAGGGCAGAACGCCTTATGAATCTCTCAGAGATAAGTTACTATGAAAATGGAGTGTCCGACGGGTGCGCACATACTACAGATTTTATAATACGCACGTAAATAATCATTCAGTCAATAACGGGCAATGGTATACATCCAGACTTCAAAGGGTCTATTGGTATCAAACGTGTGCCCTGCTTTATGTATAGATATCATTATCTCCTGTACGATATCTTCCTTATCAGAGGGATTACTTATTTTATTCGCAATAAATGACCTTAACAGCGGAGAAATTTTCAGAAAAAGAGTTGAATATGCCTCTTTGTCACCGCCTTGAGCAAGTCTCATCAGTTTTGAAAGTGACCCAGGATCTTTATCAGGAATGACCATAGAAAATTATTCTTCTTGTAACTTAGTATTTTGACTAACGGATGTGTTGTTAATCATGAAAACGATAACATTACCTAATCCATGAGTACAGATATCTTTAAACGCGTACTACCACTGGTCGTAATTATCAGCCTGTTAATACTCGCGTGGATACTTGACATAACCAGTTTTATCAACCTGGAATCTCTCAAGTTACAACGAGAAAATTTTATTGACCATGTAACACGTTATCCAATATTAAGCGCAGCTGGATTCATAGCAATTTATATACTTTCAGTTGCTATCTCACTACCAATAGCAACTTTGTTAACCTTGCTTGGTGGATTTTTGTTTGGCCGATGGTTAGGTACGTTACTTATTGTAATATCTGCAACAATTGGTGCCACTATTTTATTTCTAGCTGCACGCAGAGCTATAGGCAACTCTCTTCGAGAAAAGGCGGGTCCGTTATACAAAAAAATTGAACCAAATATGCGCCATAATGCAATTGGTTATTTGTTGTTTATGAGATTAGTGCCTTTGTTTCCATTTTTTATGGTTAATATCGTCCCTGCATTATTCAACATACGATTATTTCCTTATATTGTGACTACGTTTGTGGGCATCATTCCTGGTACTTTTGTTTACGCAAATGTAGGACGAGAATTGGGGACAATAGAAACGCTTACAGACCTTGCCTCTGTAGAAACACTAATTGCATTTTCATTACTTGGTGTTTTTGCACTCATTCCAACTATCTACAAACAAATTCAAGCACGTAATAACTTATCTTCTTTAAACAAACTGGATTAATAATGGCACAACAGATCAAAATTGACGTATGTGTAATCGGTGCTGGATCTGGAGGATTATCTGTAGCTGCAGGTACAGCGCAATTAGGATTAAAAACAATATTAATAGAACGAAACGAGATGGGAGGAGATTGTTTAAATACGGGATGCGTCCCTTCAAAAGCGTTGCTAGCTGCCTCAAAACATGCCCAGTCATTTCGTAACAATAACATTAAAGGCATTGCATCTATTGAACCTGAAATTGATTTTGCCGCCGTCAAAGATCACGTCATGGATACTATTAAATCTATTGAACCGAATGATTCCCAGGAACGATTTGAATCTCTTGGCGTTAAAGTTATTCGTGAATCAGCAAAATTTATCTCAAAAGATATTGTGCAAGCAGGTGATTTTAACATTACCTCACGTTACTTTATTATTGCAACTGGCTCTACGCCAGTAGTACCTCCCATTTCTGGCCTGGATGGTGACAAAATTCTAACTAACGAAACCATATTTCATCTTAGAGAAAAGCCAGATCATTTGCTGGTAATCGGTGGTGGTCCTATAGGAATAGAAATGGCACAGGCTCATAGACGTCTGGGATCTCAGGTAAGTATATTTGATATGGGGATGATGCTTCCCCGTGACGATAGTGGGAATGTAGACGTACTACGTAAGACGTTAGAAAAAGAAAACATTAATATTTATGAAAACATCTCTATAAAAGAAGTTGCACATACTCCACAACAGATAACCCTGACTATTGAAAAAGATAGAAAGCTAATCGAGATTACAGGCTCACATTTACTAATTACTGCAGGACGAAAACCAGTAACTGATGGATTAGATCTGGAAAAGGCTCAGGTTAATTTTAATAAACGAGGTATTGAAGTTGATGCCAGACTGCGAACAAATAATAAAAATATCTTTGCCATTGGTGATGTCGCTGGAGGACCACAATTCACACATATAGCAGGATATCATGCAGGAATAGTTATCCGAAACATCTGTTTTAAAATACCTGCCAAAGTAAATTATCAAGCCCTACCCTGGGTGACTTATACAGATCCTGAACTGGCACAGGTTGGCATGACAGAACAAACCGCCCGAAATCAATATGGCGACGATATTAAAATTGTTGAATCATTATATGAAGAAAACGACCGTGCTATTTCAGAAAGAAACACGACAGGTAGATTACGTGTTATTACAACGAAACGTGGTCGTATCCTGGGAGCCTCTATGGTGGGACATCAGGCAGGTGACCTGATAGGTATCTGGGGTCTTGCTATTAGCTCAAAACTTAAAATTGGTGCAATAGCAGGCATGATCTCACCCTACCCTAGTTTAAGTGAAATCAACAAACGTGCTGCAGGAGCATGGTATACACCTCGCCTTTTTAGTAAACGAACCCGTGAATTTGTTAAACTATTACAACTACTGCCTTTCTAACGAAATATTATTGCTTACCAAGTGTAAATTTAACATCACTATCACGCAGTATATACAAGGCGATACAGGCGGCTAACATTGGCCATGCTGCAAAAAACAAAAGACTAATATCTATGGTATATCTTTCCCATGCTGAGAAAGTAGAGACACCATGAACTATCATTACGAAACCATAAGTATAGCGTTTCCATAGACCTGCTAAAAATGCAAAAATTATAATAATCTCAATTCCACCAATTATCATCATCATCGTTGACCCAAGACCACCAATGAAATAAAAACCCTCATATACTCTGGCTGCATGAGCTGGATCTATAAACTTATCGAGCGTCCATGCGATCATGACGATAAACACACCAAGACGTAATAAAAATAACGATAATTCCAGCTTTGCCTGTTGTGATGAATTATTTGATTCAGACATACTTCCCCCTTTATATTATCTGTAGTTAACTATCTTGATTCATGAATTTCACCATTAGGGTGAAAAGCCTTGAACACAAATGCGAATGTCATATCGTATGAAATATCCTCATATTCATCCCTCGCATTTTTACGCATAACAGACACATAACCAATATCTCGACCTTGATTAATACTGCTTGTGTCCAAAGCAGATTAATTTATTTAAAGATTTTCTAAAATATCTTTCTTCAGGAATAGAATTTACTACTAACAATCAAGCCTATATATTCAATACAAATTTTATTGACGTTACTCAAATCATTAATATTAAAACGTCCCGCTTAGAATTAAAAACAAGCGAAATCCTTTGGTGCGGTATCTTATTTCACGACGGTCTACTCCACTAAGTGAAGAATTTCGTGTGCCAATAAATATAGTACGATCACGGGTCTCTGCCAGATTAAAAATATTTTGTGCTTCAAAACGTGCTTTAATTTGTCCCAAACGAGTGGTCTCAATGAATGCATTAAATTCGAGTTCACCTTCGTCAACAATGTCCAGTTCATTCACCTTGAAGAGAATGCGTCTGTCTCTTTGCGCAATGTCCCAACCCCAGGCCATCCTTACAGTATTAAAATCCTGTCTATAAGCAATATCAAAAACGTATTCATACTCATCACTTTCATCCCGAAATGGGACTGCCGTCATAGCGCCAAAACCGGCCTTACCAGAAAGCACTCTGTTATTACCTGTTACCGGGTCTGTGACCGAGGAGCTCTGCCAGCGAGCCTTTACGTCAAGCTTTGCACCGGTTAGACGTAACCATTCCAGGGGGATGGTACTCTCCATTTCAAATCCCCACCGATTTGCATCGCCGATATTACCCGGTACCTCAAACTCGTCAGTGAGCGGCAACAGATCCTGCAGGTCTGTAATCCAATGGTAAAACGCTGTTAACGTCACCACACCCAATTCACCAAATCGTCTTTCATGACTAAGCTCGGCAGCCCATGTTTTCTCCGGTGTAAGCTCGGTATTTCCCAGTGCCAGATCATCGTCCTCGAACTCCGAGGTACTTATAAAATCATTAAAGTTCAGTTGTGCCACCTCCCTGGCAATCCGCAAACGTAGCTGTTGGTTTTGATTGTGGGAATAGGTCAACTGGCCCTGGGGTTTGATAAAGAAAAATCTGCGCTGCTGTTCATCTTCTCCCTTCGATGTAATAGTGGAACGCTCCAACCCAAGTCCATAATTAACAACTAATTTACCTCGCGACCATGTGTCCTGAAGCAGAACGTCCCCACGAATTTCTTCGACCCTGGTATTGGCTCCAGGGATATCCACCAACACAGGTCCTGTCCCGGTATCTTCTGTTTGCACCAATGCGCCTTGTACAGAATTATAGGCCAACTCAAAATTTCCCTGCACAGCGTGACTTAGCCATCCTGACCAATCAAACTCTAGCCTGCCAATACTTTCCATGGTATCGGTCCTGGTATCGCCTTGTCTAAAAAATAGAGTTTCTTCGCTTACTGCATTAACAACACGCTGATCCGTGTCATTGTTATTAGTCTTATCATAAAAAAGGAAAATGGCCTTACCAGACAGATATCGGGACAGATCACGCTCTGCATCAATGCCGATTTCAAAATCCGTGGCAGACTGGTCCTGGCCGAAAAATTCATCTCTAGCTATCGCAGCTAACGTCAAAGTTTCCTCCAGGGATGTCGTCAATGCTATCTGCTCTGCGTATGCTAATTTGGTGTTCAAGCGGACCAGAGTCTGACCCAGGCTGGCGGAGGCATTTAAATTTATCGCACCATTTTTACTGTCCCGGTAAAAATCTTCGTTTCGTTGTTCTGTAAGATTACCAGTACTATCAAATACATTCTCCGGGCCTTTATAACTTCGAGGATTTAGTTTGACTGAAAAACCTGCGTTATAGTCAATATTCTTCCAACGATCAGAAAACGAAATGCCGATATCTGGTCCGATTTTATGATTATTAAAATTTCTTCGTATTGATGTCTGCCACCTTATCGCGGCGGCGGCATCATCTTGCATAATAATATTTGCAATAACGGACTGTCCTTGCAGGTCAATCCCACTAGATTGTCCTCGTATCAGATCAATTCGTTCTACATTACTGGCCGGAATTCGAGCAAGAATAGCGGAGACTGCATCCTGCTTGGCACTGGGACGACGACTATTGATAAGGATATTGCCTGCCGCTCTACTGAAGCCACGTAAGCGAATGCCGTCGTCAAGTTGGAAACCAGGTACTTGTCGCACCATGTCCAATGCTGTGTTCGGTTGATATCGCTGAAAAAACGCGGCGGAAAATGTGACGACTTCTTCCTGATTCTGATCCCCAGATGAACCAACCAAACCCTCATCATTAGTCTGGGCTGAAACTGATACAACGCCCAAAATAATAAGAGAAAAGAATGTCAGAAACGTATAAAGCCACAACTTAATGAACTTGTTTACTAATCTTTTGTTGAAATGGAAAATCGTATGATCCAACTTAGTGCTTCCTTGTAAAGTTATAATAATCTGCAATATTTAAAAAATAATAGCGTTAACGTAACGTCTAATAAACTATATTGCTAATTGAGACATGATTTTAGATCCGTTTCATTCCACAGAGAAAGTCAACAAGACATTGCCAGGGATAATTCCGCCGTGATGAGCATAACCCGAATTTACTATGACCATTCCATCCACTACAGTTGCGCCAGCGTTACTCATGGAACCACCGTTGGCCTTGATGCCATTTACTGTCATGTATTCTCTAGCAGTATCATATTCCCAAAGCGTCTTACCATCTCGTGTCGATAGTGCTCGTAATCGACCATCCATGGTGCCAGAAAATAGTACCCCGGGTATCACAGTTACTGCCGCGGCATGTGACGGTTTGCAACGTTCTCGTCCCTCGCAAGATAAGGGTGGTACAGACCATACTGTACCTCCGCTCGTGAGATTAATAGCGCTGATCCCACCTGTATCCTCTGGTTCTGAGGGATTAAAATAATTATTTCCTGCATAGGCAGTTTCGCCATCAACGGCCAACCCCCACATAATGCCGCCACTGGTAGCCCCTTTGCCAGTAGATACTTGCCAGATTATTTCCCCTTCATTATCAGGGTCAAAGGCATAGACCAGACCTAGTTTATTACCTGCAATAAGAATATCTTTTCCATTACTTTCCACAAGAATGGGAGAGTTGCCGAAGTCCGTATCTGGCGCTTCAGTATCTGGACAAATGAAGGGATTTTGACCGTTAGCCCGACAGCTCGAGTTCCAAACATCATTCGCAGTGACCTGACTAATCCAACGAATTTTGCCTGTATCCATGTCGAAAGCTACGATTGCATCAGAGGTATTTGTCGCGGGTATTGAGTAATTATTACCGGTGCCTGCGTACAACAAGTTTCGTTTGATATCGATGGTTGGTGCATTCCAAATGGGATCACCTGATGGCCCCCAGAGTTGTGTACCGATACTATTTTTACCAATATGTTTTGCTTCTTCCTCAATTGTGTAAGTCTTCCACAACACATTACCGTTAGTGGCATCCAGCGCAACCATACTCCCACGAAATTGGCAACAGGGATATTTTGGATTCCTGACCTGAGATTCCTCACGAGAAGAGACAGGCACATACAACCGACCAGCGTGCAACGCAGGCGCACCTGTCACCACGGCACGGGGATGTTCTTCAATTTTATTCTTCCATATTACCTTGCCAGTTTCAGCGTCTACTGCATAAGCATTCGCCGCCTGATCACCAAAATACGCAACAAGTTTTTCACTATTACTATTCTTACCTATACTAATAGCACTGCGGATTCCCCCATCAGCCTGGAATATCCAGTGTAAACATCCGCTTTCGGCATCCAGAGAAAATACATCACCGACCGGAGAACCGACATACAAACGACCACCAACCACAACAGGTTGAGTGCCGCCGGTAGTGGCACCCGGGTAACCGAATGCCCATTTCAATTTTAGTTTAGGAATATCTTCTTCTTTCAAACCTGCAGCATCGTCTGACTGAAATCTGCTATTAGATTTAGTATTTCCCCAACCATTCCATGCTGGACCAACAGGTGTATTACTAAAAGATTGTATGTTACTACCGCAATAAGCAGTCTGGGGAATTGGAATGTTAGGCACACTTCCAAATGCCTTGCCAGACAGGTATTCCGCTAGAATAATACGCTGCGTCCGACTACGCTCACGCGCCTGGGATTTCATTACCCCTGTCTCCATAACGCCCAGGATGTGTTCTGGCGTCATCTGCCGCAAGACATCAATCTCTGGGCCCAGGGCTTGATCGGCACCGGCTGATATATGACAGATCGCGCAATGTGTCTCAAAAAGATTGGCACCACTTTCTTGAGCCTGCACAATACCAATATTGATGCCGAAAACAAGGCAACTCATTGATGATATAAGGACACGAAATTTCATATTATTCTCCGCTATTTGTATTAAATCTTATTAGACCTGAACAGGATGGTTTGTTTTAAAGAAAATCACCATAGAATCTAAACAGACTCACTAGCGTCTCTCTCTGTGCCAGGTAACGATAATAGACCCTGGCTATAAATGGGGCAATATGATTTAGATTTGTTAGTTGGTTGTAATTGAGAATTTTCGTATTTACCTCAACATCCTCTCTTTGTTAATTACAAATAAAATTATCCAATTGTTATTGTAATAGTGAATTAAATTTTAATTAGACTATTGGATAAAACGCATTGCATCGACCAGTCGCGAAACAGCTGTAATTTCTAGTCCCTTGATGGCGTGTTTAGGTTTGTTTGACAATGGAATAATTGCACGTTTAAACCCATGCTTTACTGCCTCGTTCAACCGATCACTGCCACCTTGAACCGGACGAATCTCCCCTGCCAGTCCAATTTCACCAAATACTATTATGTCTCTTGCTAAAGGGATATCACGTAAACTAGATAATATCGATAATATAATGGGTAAATCAGCTGAGGTTTCACTGATTCTCACACCGCCAACCACATTAATAAAGACATCCTGATCATAGGTTATAACATCGGCATGTCGATGAAGTACTGCCAGCAACATGGCTAAACGATTTTGTTCTAGTCCGACAGTCACTCTTTTAGGTTGCTGACCAAAAGTTGAATTTACCAGTGATTGCACTTCCACCAACAAGGGTCTGGTACCTTCACGTGTGACCATTACAACACTACCCGAGGTGTTCTCATCATGTCTGGATAAAAATATCGCTGAAGGGTTTGATACTTCGCGTAAACCACGGTCCGTCATGGCGAACACACCTAATTCATTAACTGCCCCAAATCTGTTTTTTACGGCACGAATAACCCGATATCTATCCCCACTATCACCTTCAAAATACAAAACAGTATCGACCATATGTTCCAACACCCGTGGTCCTGCCAGCGTCCCTTCTTTTGTAACATGTCCCACCAGAATTACGACTGTATTCGTTTGTTTGGCATACCTGACTAATTGACCGGCACACTCACGGATTTGAGCAACAGAACCGGGTGCTGACTGTAACATCTCTGTAAACACAGTTTGGATTGAGTCAATGACCATTACCTGAGGTTTTTCTGCAGCGGCTACCGCAATAATTTTCTCAAGTTGATTTTCAGTTAAGGTTTTTAACTTACCCAATTTTAACTCAAGTCTCTTACCTCGTAGACTTAGTTGTTCGAGTGATTCTTCTCCTGATATATAGAGAGTAGATAATCCAGCAGTTTCTGCGAGTGAGGACATAGTCTGCAGTAACAGTGTTGATTTACCTATACCCGGATCACCTCCTATTAATATAACGGAGCCTCCAACAATGCCTCCGCCCAATACCCTGTCTAATTCAGAAACCCCAGTAGATACTCTGGCTTCATCGCCTGTAACCACTTCATCGAGTGTTTTTGAAACAGGCAGACGTCCTGTGTCTGTACCAATACGATTACTAGAGTGTATTTTTTCAATAACTGTTTCATTTAATGAATTCCAGTTCTGACACTCAGGACACTGACCAGTCCATTTTGGCGCCGTTGCACCACATTCATTACATGTGTACTGAATTTTAATCTTGGTCATGGACGATTACTTGTAATCGCTTATGCACACCGGAAACCAGTTCATAAGGTATTGTTCCAGCATGTTTTGCAATTTGCTCAACTGGTAGTCCGTTCCCCCAAAGTTCAACTGTATCGCCAATATTTACAGTATCGAGCTTTCTTAAATCAACTGTAATCATGTCCATTGATGGGTTGCCTATAATTTGACAAAGTTTTCCATTAATTAAGATTGGTGTGCCTGAACTTGCATGACGTGGAAAACCGTCACCATAACCTGCAGCAACAATTCCAACCGGCATGGTTTCTGGGCAATACCAATCAGCGCCATATCCAACTGATTCTCCTTTTCGTACTGTTTTAATCGAAATTAATTTCGATTGCAGGGTCATAACTGGTTTAAGATCATGATCAGAGGCAGTTTTATTTTCTATTGGTGAGATGCCATATAGCATTAATCCAGGCCTGACTATATCTACATGAGTATCAGGCCAGGCCAGGATTCCGGCAGAATTCGCGATAGAGCGTTTACCAGATACGGCAGCACAGACTTTATTAAAGATTTCTAGTTGATTTATTGTTTTATTGGAATCTGGGTCACTGGCATCTGCAAGGTGCGTCATGAATGCTACATCTGGATGAATTTTACTAGAGTCTCGTAATCGATTTCGTACCATTTCCAGTTCTGTTGGGAAAAAACCTAATCGATGCATACCTGTATCTATTTTTATCCAGGTTTTTATGGGAACAGATATACTGCTTTGCTCGATCATTTTGATCTGGTCGTGATGGTGTATCACAATTTCGAAATTCATTTTCTCAATATCAGAAAATTCGGCAGGCGAATACGCTCCTTCTAATAATATTATTGGCTTATCAATTCCAGCTTCTCGTAATTCCCTGGCCTCATCGATACATGCCACGCCGAACGCATAAGATTGATTCAGTTCACGCGCTACACGGATCAATCCGTGTCCGTAGGCATCGGCCTTAACGACCGAAATTATCTTGCTGTTTGGGGCCAGTGAGCAGACCCTTGAATAATTATATCGAAGCGCTGCGAGATTAATTACAACCTGTGCCGGTCGGGTCATTCATAACGTCCTGACATAAACCGTTCTTCTTCAATATAATTTTCAAAGCGTGTGAATTGTCCCAGAAAGGATAATTTTACAGTGCCGATGGGACCATTTCGTTGTTTTCCAATAATAATTTCAGCTACGCCTTTATCTGGACTTTCATCATCATAGACCTCATCACGATAGATAAAGACAATGACGTCTGCGTCCTGTTCAATAGCACCAGATTCTCTTAAATCTGACATTATTGGGCGTTTATTAGGCCGTTGTTCCAGGCTACGGTTTAGCTGTGATAACG
>CAUZRI010000032.1:0-10389 GCA_963582285.1 Gammaproteobacteria bacterium
CCCAAAACTATTTCTTTTACGTATAGCTACCCAGATTAATCCCAATCCAAAAACGAGAAATATAGAAATACAAAAAATGATCACTAAACGTTTATAGATAGTGTCATCCATCATCATGCCCTTAAAGGGTTGAAAGGGAATGTCCAGTGCATTCTGTTGGAAATACATATCAATCGTGACAATTTCAGGATCTAACTCTATGGAATCTATTTGATCAGACGCTATCTCGGTATAATTCAGCCTGACCGAATCCAGGATATATTCATTACCAGGCACTACATCAATTCCAACAACTGAATACGCTAATACGTATTCAGAATATTCCGCCGAATATGTATTTTCGATTATACTGGTTCGGCTTCTGTGTAACTGTTCAAATGGAACAAACCTAACATCTCTTAATAGTTGTCTGAAATCTGGTCTGACATTTTCAGGTCGATAAATCACTCTAAGCTTATATTCAAATGGTTCACCAACATGAACATTGTTGCTGATTTCTGAAGTCATCAGAATATCTTGATCAGGTTGAGGTAGCTGAATAGTATTTATTTTTTGTGATGGACTGGATGACGAGTCTGTAAATACAGCCCCAGCTAATACAATAATAATAAGCAACCCAAGTATAAGCAGTAATGATTGTACGGGTCGTATCATACGACCTGCCCTATATAAAGAAGCAGTTTATTGGGCTTTCCATTCTCGATTCGCATTTGGAATCAACGGTATATAAAAAAACTGGATAAAGAATGATGTACTTTTTCAAGTTCCGGTTCTGAAATATGAACAAAATTTAAACCCAGATCTGAAAATGAGTCATTAATCTCTGAAAATCGTTTTTGATGTAATGTTTTAATTAGTTTCCGTTCTGGATTACCAAACCAAACGGGACTAATAGAATTCGTTTCAGGATCAATTAATTGAATCATCGTAGAGTCTGTCATATCAGGAAATGAAAATTCAAACTCGTCCTGTACGACAACAGGAATATAATCATATCTATTAACATTTAATGATAATGGCAAACTAGATTGCGGAAAACCTCGTTGATTCAGAAAATCAGATACATATAACAATATACAACCAGTAGGTACCAAACGTGACAGGCCATGACTGAAAAATTTAACCGGTAATGTGCTCCCCATACTGACACTGCTACACGCCTGCTCAACCTGATCGAATAATCGTAAAGTATGACGATGACCCATGCCTATACCCAGTCCATGGAAGCCATTATCGGTTAATAACGCGGCACCTACTCGCATTTCCATTTTAACTCCGCTGTAAAGCAACATCAGTGAAGTTGCCAATAAAATATCCGCCTTACGTCTGATACCCATGGAGGCAGAGCAATCTATCAAAACAAATATACTGATATCCCTCGTTGCTATGCGTTCTACCACCATGCGCTTACCGCTACGGAGCGACATAGACATGTTAATTGAGCGTGGGTCATCTCCCAATTCATAAGCACGATGATTTCGAAAATCCATTCCCTTGCCTGAGTAGGGACTGGTCCATTCGCCGCTAAATTGGCTGGTAGCCAGCCGGTTGGGGGTAATTGGGATTGGCCGTTGGCCTAGATAACGAAGAACCTCACTCCTCATTGACTCCAGACTCTCTGAAAAATACGGTCGAGCATATCGTTTAACATACGTTCCTTTTCTTTCATATTGTTCATTGCTAACTCAGGTCTAAGTATAAGACGATGCCGAAGCACCGGTAACATTACTGAACTTATATCCTCTGGTGATACAAAGTCTCGACCAGAAATAGCCGCATGAGCCCGAGCAGTTCGAAGTATATGGATACCTGCTCTTGGTGATGCCCCACCACCATCTTGTGCATCTATGTATTCATCAATTTCACTAATATCTGTATATCCTGGTCGAGTCAAGGCAACTAAACGTTGAACTTTCTCTATGATTTCATCGCTAACTTTTACCTGTTCAAATATCGCACGCCTGATTGCTAATATCGCATGGGTATCCATAACCGGTTTGATGGAAGGCATGGCCATGTTATCTATATTTTTTCGAATAATATCCCGTTCTTGTTCTGCACTGGGATAAGTAACCAGTATCTTCATGACAAAGCGATCTTGTTCTGCGCGTCCCAATATAAATGTCCCTTCTTCTTCTATGGGGTTTTGAGTTGCGGCAACCATAAACAAGTCCGCCAATGGATAGGTGCCACCTAACTCTGTGGTCACCATGCCTTCTTCCATAGGTTCCAGTATCATGCCCTTAGACGTAGTGCGTGCACGATTCAATTCATCTGCCAGAAGAAAGTTAGTAAATAATGGTCCTTTTACTAATAACCTTACTTTGCCATTATCAGAATCAAAATCTTCGATACCCACTACATCCTTAGGTAATAAATCTGCTGCGAACGAAATACGCCTGAATTCTCCTTCGACTGTTTCTGCCAGACTTTTTAGTAGTAATGTTTTTGCAAGACCCGGGACACCTTCCAGTAACACATGGCAATTTCTCCCTGGACTGGCAAACAAGCAAACCAGTAATAACTTGATAACCTCGTCCATCCCAACAATGCGCTTCCGGATTTCAGTTTCGATAGTTGAGATGTTGTGACGTACATCATTAATGCTATCTAATTGCATAGATATAATTCCTGTTGTTTATTGTTTTTATTCTGTTACATCATCTACATTCATGATGCATTCTTTTTATATTGCATGAAAACCCAGATCATAATAATTACAAATCCAAAAATTACAATGCCTTTAAGTATCATTGAGATTTTGTCTATTATTAATTCTGGCGTGTAATTTTAGCGATGTTATTCGTGGATTACGCGTTGACAATAGTACTAAAAGATAAAATCAGAAATATATATTGAATAACTACTACACATTTTAGATACAAAATCATGATAGTAACTCCTGAATTTATTGGCCAAAAAATGGAAGGCGAATATTTTATCTATTAATCATGACCGTCACTGCCTGACTAATTCACAACGCATAGATACAATTATATTACTACGTTAATTAACTAGTGCTGATACTGAACGGTTAATTTTATTGACTATCTACTTCTGTTTCCCATTGGTGAATCTGCCTAATAACCTGCTCCGGTTGAATACCGAACGGTTCAACCTTAAGTTCTGCTGCCAAACCGTTATCCAAATATCGGAGATGACCGCCGATAATTGTCATGAGTGGCCTTACAGTTTTTAGCATTTCATCAGGTAAATTTTCATCAAAGTAATTCTTGTTAAGAACAATTAGGTCTGCAAATTTACCTTCTTCAAGCGTACCCAAATCATTTTCTTTTAATACATAATAAGATGCCCAGGAGGTTGCTGTTTTCAAGGCCCAGGTCCGGTTTATCTTTTGGTCCTCTGCCAGTACATTCCCGTCATTACCCATGCGATTGACATATTGACCAATATGAAAGAAAGCCCCTTCGCCAGCAACGGCATGTGAATCAATCTCAAAAACCGCACGGACGCCACCTTCAATTATTGATCGCATGGGTACAACCCAACTCAAATATTCCTCGCCATAGTCACTGGCAACCTTAGGTCCGTCTCCTTGAATATATTTTGGCGCACAACTCATAATGATACCCAGCTTTTTCAATCGCGGGAGTTGATCGGGTCTGGGATTAACACGACAATGATCTGAGCCATGACGCATGGCTCGAATTTGTTCCTCAGACATCCCGGCCATGGCAGATCCCTCTTCCACCATGTCCAGTGCAACATCAAGGGTACGATCTCCCGCAATATGTGTATTGGCCCATCGAAGTCCTCTGGAGGTAAAGTCCTTAATATACTGAACGCGATTTCGTAATACCTCACGTTCCTTAATTTCGGGGCGGGCTTCGATGGATGTCGCTAGCAAAGGATAGGCACCGTCCCCGGAGGAAATACTAATACTGTTCTGCCATAACCAGTCGCTGCCAATACCGGAAAGATTGGTCCTGAACTCAGGCATATCCGGCATTACCCTGAACCAATAACTATCAAGTGCATAGGCATAACGCAAAGGCATTCTGCCCTCTGCATCCAACGCTCGAATGGCCGCAGTTTGATTATACATGCCGATCCTGCTACCAAATGTGGTTATCCCGTAGGCCGTCCACTCAAGAAATTCCTGTTCCATCATGGCCTTAAATATAGGAATAGGTGTCAACTCGCCCCGAAGAACACGTACCACTGAACCTGATAAATAGATCCCGTCATCCGGTGACATGTCTGGGTATTCATCACCACCAAAATAACTACCGTAAATATTCATTGCCGGCGTATTTACCACGCCACGATTACCTAATAAAACAATATTTTGATCAGTATTGACCTCATCAAGCATCTGTCGAGTTAACATTCTATGAACACGTAGAGCGATATCTGCCATCATATTTGTGGTCTGGATTCGCCTTGGCCAGTCGATAAATACCCATTCGCCGGGAGCGTGTTTGTCCTTGATACTGCCTACCAGATCCACAACCTTCTGAACTAACTCGGCCCAGCCGTCACCCGGTTCCTCCTCCACAATATAATCACCTTCTACTGGAGGCCCCCAATGTTCCTCAGCATATTCATGAGGATGAGAGTGGGTATCGATGATACCCGGCAGGACTGTACGACCGTTCACATCGTAAATTTTCGTCTGCGGTCCAGCCAGGTTCATTAGGTCTAACGTTGCCCCTAAGGCAAAAATTCTCCCATCCCTTATGGCCAATGCCTGGTATGTGGTACCGACATTTTCATTCACCCCTTCGTCATCCATGCTAATTACATTCCCATTCACAATTATCGTATCTGGGTAATGTAATAACCTTGAGTCAACTTGTTGAGAAAAGGCAATTGGTGCCAGACAAAGAAAACTAGCGTAGATACAAAAGAATAAACTTTTTTTTATAATGATTGATTTCATAGACAGCGCCCCCGCATTTTATGAGACCCAAAGAAAATCCGGAATACGATCATACTAACTATTGCGGATATTATTATTTGAGTATAACTGATATAAGTCAGTTATTAACAGGGACATTCGTTTAATTGAAGAACAATGGTCGAAAAAGATAACTACCTAAAAAAGATTGAGAAAATAATAGTTAATGCTTATTTTTTGATCAGCTCCATTCCTTCTTTTACCACCTGATCTACGAACTGTTGTTGCCAGCCATCGACTGCCTTTTTGAAGCCATCAGGATCGATAAAGGCGCGGAATCCTTCGCCCGCCTGACTTCGTCTCATTTTGTCACCAAGGCCGTACCAGTAACCGTGACCACCAAGAAATATATCCACGGGCATTTTCTGAAGTTTTTCAAATGTGCTGGCAAAATCACTCGCCATATTGGGATATTTTGGATGACCAAGGACAGGTCTTGCGGCGACTCTTACACCACCCAGTAACAAGACATTATAATTTTGTCCTTCTTCTACAGCATTCATAGAGAACGACATGCAACCGCGGGTATGACCCGGTGTATAGTTGGCGGTCAATGCGATATCACCCAGACGGATGACTTCCCCATCTGCTACAACCCTGTCAACCTTAGCAGGCCGCCAGTCACCGTCCCTAAAATCTGTACCGCCCCCGCTCTCAATAGTCTCTACATCCGGTGCAGATGCCAGGATCGTTGCCCCGGTCATTTCCTTCATGCGGGTATGACCTTCCACATGGTCACTATGGGCATGGGTACCAACAATCAGGTTGACGTCTTCAATATTGAAACCCAGCTTTTTTATATTTTCAACGATGATAGGAACAGTGACATCATAGCCTGTATCAATGATGATATGTCCTTCGGACCCGGTAATAAGATAAGAGGCTTCCTGAACGGTCTCTCCGACAAAATAGATATTATCTATAATATTAAAGGGCTCAATTTTTTCCGTTCGATCCGGATGACCCTGAGGTGGTGAGACCGGTGCCTGCGCCATTACGCCTAATGAAAATAGGAATAAAAGTATAAAACTTGTGTAATTAATTTTCTTCATCTTTCCCCCGTGATTTATAATTATATTTATAAAAAAGTTTGGCAATTAGCAATGCTGAGCTAATTCACACCTACTACCTTTAATGCCCAAGTATAGATTGTCACTAGTAAGGGTGCAATTATTACAATTAACAGTTAGAGTTAAACAGATAACCATCCAGATTGAGCATTAAAATTACTGTTAAACTCGATGATGCACTCGCAAATCATTTAATTAATAATGCAGAACTTTCTTTAAGCAATTGATCAATGTAAGCCTGTTGCCAGCCATCAATGGCCCTACGATAACCATCGGGATCTATAAATGCCTTGTAACCTTCTCCGGCATTCATGCGTTTAATTTTTTCATATAAATTGTACCAATAACCATGGGCCCCAAGGTAAATATCCACAGGCAGGCTCTTCAGAATCTTGAATGTCTTGCCAAGGTCCGTTGCAATATCTGGATAATCCGGATTGCCCAATAACGGAAGCGACGCCATTCGCACCCCACCCATTAATACCACATTGAATTTTTTACCCTCTTCCTCCACTACCGTCGTGAATGTCATAGTCCCCGGTGTGTGTCCCGGGGTCATGTGCACCGCGACTGAGATATCACCCAGGCTTATCACTTCACCATTAGTTAGAATGCGGCCTACCTCAGCAGGCGGCCACGATCCCTTACCACCAGACTCGATAACGTTCCTGTCCAGCTCTGCCGCCGCAATCTCGGCCCCCGTCATCTCCTGCATCATCGCATGTCCACCCACATGATCACTATGGGCATGTGTACCAACTATCAGCTTCACATCTTTCGGGTTCAATCCCAGCTTTTCAATGTTCTTCACAATCGCCACCGGAGAATCTTCATAAACGGTGTCAAATATGATGTGACCCTGTGCCCCCTTTATGAGGTAAGAAGCACCTTGCATGCTCGTTCCAATAAAATAAATATTGCCAATGATTCTGAAAGGATCTACCACAAATGCCCTTTTCGGATCATCATTTGGTGGTGATACTGGCATCTGAGCCAACACACCAATTGAAAACGATAGTGATAATATAAGACCCAATATTGATATTTTTTTCATAATTTCCCCCGTGACATGAAAGTATTATCTTGTAGGTGATACCCGATAACCATCTCAATCTAACATCTTCCAGTTAATTTCCTGGATTGAGTGTAGATTGTCGCTATCCAGGGTGCAATGGATATTCTAATTACTCTATTAGATCAATAATATAATAGTTTATTGTCCAAATGAGTCATCTATATATATGGTAATTACAGAAAATATTTCCCATAATTAACCAGAATGATTAAGTAATAATAATCATATTTTTACCGAACAGTCCTTTAGTTAATAACTTTTTGGACATCTCTGACTCAATCAGAGGTATGCTTTATATGAGGTAAATTGTGAAAAGGCAAATACGATGAAAAGAGTACACGGCGAGATCCTCATTACATTACTTGTAGTATGTTTTACTAGCCATTATTTATATGCTGTCGATGAAGAATACTTCATTCCATACACAGACAATTATGGCTATGAATATGATCCTGAATCAGGAACCTATATAAAAAAGGAAACGCCAGAGACAGGTAAATCGAATAGTCAACAATCAACACCGATAGCTGGCAATACCCCAATCGTAAAGAATCCAGTTAATCCTACAAAAAATACAAACCCCGCTGATAATCAAGTTACAGAATCGACATCGCCGATAGTACTCGCGGCCATAATTTTGTTTTTTGGGGTCATCGCGGTTCTCGTAAAGATTGTTAGTAAAAGTAAAAAACCAGACTGATTAATTTACTGAATAAAAATCCAGTTATAGTATCTAACGCCAGTTGGCGTTCACTAAGGAGTCTAAAATGATTATTACCCTACGCCTTACGATTGTAGTTATGGTGATTTGCATGGCATATACAGCGTCTGTTTTATCACAACAGGCCGATCCAAGATTATTACATTATCCCGATTCAATTCTGATAAATGGAAAGATAGTCAGCATGGATGATAGCGATGTTAATGACAACATTGGCTCAACCTATGAGGCGTTGGCGATTCGCGATAAAAAAATATTTAGTCTTGGGACAAATACTGATATCCGCAAATTAGCAGGCCCGGCGACAACCATATTTGATTTAATGGGCCGGACAGTCATTCCGGGCATCGTTGATACCCACGCCCACATCTGGGACTACGCCCAGGGCCATTGGGGCCCGGAATTAGACGATATCGAATATAGCATTACAACTGATGATGGAGATACCTGGCAAGATATCGTACAAAAGACCCTCAATCTGGTCGCAGACCTTAAAACTAAATTGAATGAGGATGACTGGATAATAATAAGTTGGCCAAGGCGGGTAGACGGGATGCAAAGTGATGTTGCAATTCGAAATCACCGGATCCTGACCCGACAAATGCTGGACGAAAGAAATTCAGATCAGAAAATAGTGATACAAGGAAATAGAGGCGTGATGAATACCCGCGCTATGGAGGCTTACGGTGTCTATTTTGGTGGTGACTACCCTGAAATGGATCCAGAGACCGGGATTGTAGTATCCGCAACGGTAGACCGTCTTCTGTTTGCAGAAGAGTTGTACGATATGAAAACCCAGATAGCCATGATAGGTCAGGAAATAAAAGAATGGGCCGCCTATGGGACGACGGCCTGGTCCAGTTCCGTTGAATCCTATAAACAATTAGCAGCGGTTCTTGCGCTAGATGCAGAAAAACAGTTATCTACCCGGGTTGCCTATGGCCTGGGGCCCAGTTTCTACCGCACCATGCCTTTACATCCCTATTTGTTATATGACTTTCGTGGCTATGGCACCGATATGCTCTGGTTTAATGCCTGGAGTACCACTTCCAATGACGGTGCATATCCCTTACTTGCCACTTCAATAGAGGCCCGCCCGGAGATAAAAGAACGGGAGATGTTACGTGGCAGAAATGAATATACCCGGGACTATGCAGAGGCGGGGCTGAGGTTTTCAAATACCCATATCGCCGGTGATCGCACCCTCGATGTCACCATGGATATGATAGAACAAGGCTCTGCCCGTGCTGGTCTTAGCATCGAGCAAATCAAGGGTAAACGTCATGCCTCAGACCACTGCCGTCTGAACCCCCGACCGGAACAAATACCCAGATTAAAAAAACTGGGGATCATCATGAGTTGTGCCCCAAAATACATTGGTGGTGATGGGCCTGCAGTAGCAGAAGACTATGGAGAGGAGTACCTGAATTGGTTGGTGCCTATAAAATCCATGATCGATGGCGGCGTCATGGTAGTGTATGAATCAGATACCCATGTTGTTGCCGGGGTCGGCCATTTTTATTACCTAGGTCAAATGGTCACCCGTGAAACCGATGAAGGAATCCTTGGCCCTAACCAACGGATCAATCGTATTCTCGCCCTAAAGACCGCTACCTCCTGGGCACCGTATTACATGTTCAAGGAAGATGAATTTGGATCACTGGTACAAGGAAAATTCGCTGATTTGTTGATTCTAAATAAAGATTATTTCGATGAGGACGTAGTGCCTGACGCAATGCTCAAAACTATCAGACCGCTGATGACCATGGTTGGTGGAAGTATTCAATACCTTGATCCCAGTCTGGCATCGGAATTTGGAATTCAAGCGGCAGGAATACAACCTGAACAGTTGTTACAACAGATCCATACCTGGGAAACAGGTAATGTAACCCGTGACCTCGATTCAACCAGTAATACAGATCAATAGGTTCAAGATGCTTAGCAGGTGTCTGTTAAGCATCTTTATCAATGAGTCATAGAGTAAATTAGATAATTAATTCCAAATCGATATGCCAATGCAGTCATGGGTTCTGGATATATCGGGTCATCAGCATGTTCCCAGGCATCCCCCATATCCATATTAAAATTAATTGCCACCATTAATCTATTCTCGTCATCATAAATACCACGCCATGTTGCCGGTCCGGCAAGTTGTGCTGAAATTTCGCCACTCATCGTTCTGTACAAATGCCTTCTGCCAGGAATTTGAGTATTCTGATCAAGATCATAAAAAACATGGAGTATTTCATTTTCATCAACCAAATCTAGTAACGGTCGATTAGGAAAAACTTTACGTATAATATTATTAAAGACCAGCCAGTCCTGGCTGCCATGGAAATCATCAACAAGCAAAAATCCACCACGCAATAAATATTCCCTAAGTCGGGAAATTTCTTCATTATTCAGGGTCCATGTACCGACTTGCTGTACGAAAAGCCACGGGAAATCAAATATCCTATCATCGGTAATTCTTAAATGAATACTGTCATCTGCCGAATCAATTCGCGTCAAACGACGGACACCATGAATAAAATGATATTCAGCGGAGGGGTAATCTATAGCCCACATTGAACGCATGTATCCCCTACTGCCCCCTGCACCG
>CAUZRI010000033.1:0-10295 GCA_963582285.1 Gammaproteobacteria bacterium
CAGCCTGGAGAATACAGACTGCTATGGAAAACGACTGGATATATATGGTCCGAATATTTATACATTACAAGAATTAGTGGAATACACCTGCGAATGTTTAAATATGAAACGGATTATTTATCCACTGCCTGATATCCTGTCACGGATCCAGGCTACTGTATTTGATATGGCTGGTTTTTTCTTTAGTCTACTAAAAATTGAAAAGCCTTTTTCCCTTGATAATTATTTATCTTTGAAACTAGACAGCGTTTCAGAAAACAATTCTCTGGAATTGTTTAATATTATTCCGACAGCTATTGAGACAATTGTTCCTCAATACCTTACTAAGCGTAATATTAGATCTGCCTACTATACTTATAGAAAACAATCACGACGAAATGCTTAGATAATATTAAATGTTTTAAGTATTATTCTATTACCAAGTATTTAAAGAATTGATCAGACACTGAATTATATCCTTAATGATTCAACATTAATTTTACTGATTGATTATTAAACATCAGTTCATTAACTTTTTTATCCAGCAAACATAAGATTACTCAATGAAAATCTATCAGGTCGGTGGGTCTATACGTGATAAGTTGCTCGGGTTACCGATATCTGATCGTGACTGGCTGGTTGTTGGGAGCACACCCGATGAAATGTTTTCTCTTGGTTACAAGGCAATTGGTAGTGATTTTCCGGTATTTTTACATCCCGATACACATGAAGAATATGCACTGGCGAGAACCGAAAGAAAAACATCACCAGGCTATAAAGGATTTTCCTTTCATGCAGCCGAAGATGTCACTCTTGAGCAGGATCTGTTACGACGTGACTTGACTATTAATGCCATTGCAGAAGATGAAAATGGCAAACTGATTGATCCTCATAGTGGAAAAGCTGATCTTGATAATAAAATTCTGCGTCATGTTTCGCCTGCATTTGTGGAAGACCCGTTAAGAGTATTACGGATTGCGCGTTTTGCTGCTCGTTTTAATTTTTCTATTGCACCTGAGACCATGGAAATTATGAAGGATATTTCTGAGTCCGGTGAACTGGCGGCACTGGTACCTGAACGGATTTGGGCAGAGCTGGATAAAACATTTGGATACAGTTACGCAAGCCGTTTTTTTAATGTATTACGGGAATGTAATGCGCTAAAACAAGTATTCCCAGAGATTGACAGTTTATTTGGTGTTCCACAACCTGAAAACCATCACCCTGAAATAGATACAGGGGTTCATACCATGATGGTACTCGATCAAGCTATAAAATTATCTGAAGAAAAAACTGTTCGTTTCGCGGCATTGGTTCATGACCTGGGCAAAGCCACGACACCTAAGGATATTTTACCAAAACATAAAGGCCATGAAGAGCGTGGTGTAAAAATTGTCAAAGCATTTTGTAGTCGACTCAAAATACCTAACCGGTACCGCGACCTGGCGATAATTGTTTGTCGTTATCATTTAATTTGTCACACCATTAACGAGCTACGAGCAGAGACTGTTGTTAAAAAGCTGGAAGCCATGGACGCCTTTCGCCGTCCAGATCGTTTTGATCAATTTTTAATTGCCTGTGAGGCTGATGCCAAAGGCCGAACCGGCTTTACAGATAGAGAATATCCACAAGCCAATCAATTTAGGAAGTATTTTGAAACAGCTCAAAATATCAATATGCAAACTGTTATAACTAATGAAATGGATGGACCAGAAATCGCCAAAGCTGTTCATCAACTTAGAATAAATGCCATAATAGAATCAACACAATCTATATCAGGATAGCAAACCTTTAAGGTGTTAATGGCACAACAATCAATAAGGTATCACTA
Organism: Gammaproteobacteria bacterium; assembly: GCA_963582285.1. Classification (GTDB taxonomy): domain Bacteria; phylum Pseudomonadota; class Gammaproteobacteria; order Eutrophobiales; family Eutrophobiaceae; genus Eutrophobius. The sequence goes on from CAUZRI010000033.1 coordinate 1,811, forward strand.
TGGTAAATGACAACAACATCATTAACTGGTTAATTAAAAAAACTGCCCATATTGAAACCAATGAATTAAAGGCGACTATTCTGTCATTTTCGTTTGTGTTTATCCTCATGGCCTCGTATTTCATCATGCGTCCAGTTCGCGATGCCATGGCGAGCGACTGGAGTGACACCGAAGTAAGCATGTTATGGACAATAAACTTCTTTATTGGTATTGCTCTGGTCGCAAGTTACGGCTTCATTGTTTCAAATGTCAAATTTAAACACGTAGTGCCAGGTGTCTACATCTTTTTTGCACTTAGTTTCATCTGCTTTTTTCTGGGCGCAAACCTGGCACCTGATCGCACTCTGGTAGATAAATCATTTTATGTCTGGGTCAGTTTTTTTGCCTTATTCCATCTCTCAGTATTCTGGAGTTATATGTCTGACATATATAATAAGGAACAAGCCAAACGACTGTTTGCGATTATCGCAGCCGGAGCCAGTGCTGGCGCTTTGGTCGGGCCTAGTATTCCGACACTGTTCGCTGGTGTTGTAGGAACTGACGCACTGATGTTAATCGCATCAGTAATGCTAATCTCGACTATTCCAATCATATTTTACCTGGCAAAGTTAAAGGTTACCGAACTTCATAATGAAGATATTCATGTTGATCCTGAGACACTTAAAATCGGGGGAAATCCTATCGCAGGATTTAAATTATTTCTTCAGGATCCATACTTGCTTGGGATCGGGGCATTTATTCTGCTCTATACCATGATTAGCTCATTTATATATTTTGAACAAAAAAATCTGTTGGCAGTTTATGACCGGGAAACAAGAACCCAGATACTTGGTGGAATAGACTGGCTGGTAAATGTATTAACGTTTGCAGTGGCATTTTTTGCAACGGGCAGGATAGTAAAAAAACTAGGTGTTGGGTTTACGCTGGCATCGATGCCTATACTGGTAATAGCAGGTATGTTAATTCTTGCATTTTCCCCAATAATTACAGTGCTACTTGCCTTGCAGGTCGTTAGACGTGCTGGAAATTATGCAATCACCAAACCTGCCAGGGAGATGCTGTTTACTAATGTAGACAAGGAAACCCGATTTAAGGCAAAACCCGTTATTGATGTAGTTGTCTATCGCGGCGGTGATACGATTACGGCATGGTTTTTTACCGGATTGACCGAAGGCCTGGGACTGGGTTTTACGGCTGTTGGCATTGTCGGTGCAGCCATTGCCGCCATATGGTCGGGGATGGGCTATTATTTAGGTAAAATGTATGAAAGAAAAAGCCAACGACCAGATAACACTAACCAATCCAATTAGTTATCCATCACTCAATTGTATTTTATTCTCCGATATCGAATTACTAACTAATGTTTAGATGAATATCAAAACAACTATCATTAATTTTTAATTTTAATGTGCAGAATCTCAAACTAAATCAAAGAAATATATAGAGTAATGTAGCACCAAGAAAGAGCCTATAAATAACATAAGGAACCATTCCAGTCTGATTAAGGAATTTCAGAAAATAATGAATCGTAAAAACTGCAGTAATAAAAGAAGTCACTACTATAATTAAAAAAGCAATCCAATTTACTGCCGTAGAAGATAAAATTAACTTCAATCCTTCATAACCGCCAGCAAGCAGAATAGTTGGCACTGATAATAAAAATGCAAACCTGGCAGCTGACGCTCTGTCCAATCCCAGGAGCAAACCTGCACTAATCGTAATGCCGGATCGTGACGTCCCTGGTATCAATGCAAGAACCTGGAATGCACCAATAATAAATACATCTTTCCAATTTAGTCCCGATTCATCTCTGGTTTGTTTTCCAGAATAATCCGCCCACCATAAAAGCAAACCAAATACGATTGTCGTACCAGCAATAATCAAAGGATCCCTTAAATATATCTCGACATAATCACTGGACAAATAACCGACAATTGCAATCGGTAAAGTGGCAGCCGCCAGGTACCAAACATAAAGAGACTGTTCATCCTTAAGACTAAAACCTGATGCGTACCAACGCGTTAACATCTTTTTTAAATCGCTACGAAAATAAAATATTACGGCACATAAACTACCAACATGAGCAGCAACATCTGCTGCAAGCCCTTGGTCTTCCCAATTCAATAATCGTGGTACAAGTATCAAATGGGAGGAACTTGAAATGGGTAAAAATTCGGTAATTCCTTGTATCAGGCCAAGGAGAAAAAAATGTAAATATTCTGTCGTCATAATTATAATATTGGTAAAAAGACTGCAGTTACCATTTGCTGAATAACCTTGGTTATAGTGCGATTAGTTCTTTCCGAGATAATAATAGCCATAGTGTCCTGTAAACTGATTAATTTTCCAAACAGTCTTTCATAACTTAAATTGGATTCCTCATTCGCAAGGGAATTACTATACAAAAAAAGTTCACCTGACTCATCACGGTTATTACCCAATTTCTATACAGCTATTTCTATGTTATGCGCAAGATTGTACAAATTTTGAGCATCGGGCGCCTGAAACAAATAAAACGATCTCTTATTATTGTATACCTCCATCATCATATAGAAAATGCCGGCCATAAGACTAAAAACCCTGTCCCCCTGATAATCTGAATTAAAAGTCAAAAATATAACTTCACTGCCATACTTACCTTCGTATTCAGAAAATTGCCAATCATGATCCAGGTCAAAAAGACGTACGACATTTTCTTCAATTGTAGGTGCATATTGTGATTTTATAAGCTCTCTTGGATTGCATTTATATAATTTAACCATCATTTCCCTGAGGTGATTCCTGGATTCTTTAACATGAACTTCAATCACCTCGCCAATGTCTGTTTTAATGAGTGAACCTACGTCAAAAGATTCTTCTGTCAGATTATTTTCACGAGTCGAATTGTTAACACATGCGGTTAAAGAGCAAATAACAACAACCATTAGTTCCCGGGAAAATTTTGATTTGAATAAATCAGGCACGAGATTTATAGACGATGAATGTTATTGGCTAACTTAAAGCCATCAAGTTCAGTTTTTAGATTTCGAGTTAATGCCATTACCTTAAACTTTTCACCCATTTGACCAGGTAATAATAATTGACCCGCCTGCTGTGAAAGTCTCAATGCCTTATGTTTACTATCATCACCATATTCCTTAATTACCTCTTCAATCCCCATAGACATTAAAAATCCAGCCTGGGAACTATATCCCTTTACATCCAGACCATAGTCATGACCACATTGGGCGACAGTAGTAAAATCTACGAATGCAGTGATGTCCTGATTGCCGACATATATAAACGGGTTGTCGTGACTACGATGTCGGTAGTGACAAACTAACGTCCCTTCCGTTCTCTGAGTGTGGTAAAACTCATGTCTGGGATAACCATAATCTAGCAATAATATTGAGCCGGAACCGAGCACCTCTGACAACGAATGTATAAAGGCGGGAATCATGCAATTAATTTCTGTGACATAGCCATCAGGACAATATTTTTTTAATTCACCCAGACGGTTATCGACCTCCATCATTAATTCGTTACCAGCTAAACGGTATTGCCAGCAAAATTCATTGAATTCGCGACCGACCATTAATTCTTGGATGTCATCCTTACCTAATTTTATTCGATTAACGGGTATAGCATCCAAGACTTCATTGGCAAGGATCACACCATTGAAATGTTCGGTAGGTAAATTATCTAGCCAATGGATACGGTCAATAAAATCTGGATGTTCATTATGTAACCTCAGTCGTTGTCTATCACGTAGATCAGCACTGGTCTCAAGTATTAAATATTTATCCGGCATATTCGATTTACGTCTCAGGTCAGATAAAATGTCAGATGCCATTACACCCGAACCGGCACCCAGTTCAAGTATAGTATTTGATCCTGTTAACTCGAAAACTTGTTCACACTGTCTGGCAATACATGCAGAAAATAACAATGATATCTCCGGTGCAGTTGTAAAATCTCCGTCTTTGCCAAACTTTCTGGACCCGGCACTGTAATATCCAAGACCGGGTTGGTACAGTGCCATCTGCATAAATCGCTCAAAACTTATCTGGCCCTCATTTGCTACTATTTCGCCATTAATAAATTCTTTCAGTCTCCGGCTATAATCCAGTGCTATTGCATCTGGTTCTGGCCACCCATTAGGCAAAAATGAATCGTCTAGCTGAGAATTATTCATAGATAAAGTATATATGCAGCAATATAAGGTTGATCATGGTTATAATTATTGAGTGATTATCATACCAAGCCATGAATAGCAAAACAGTACTTATAACCGGTGCTGCAAAACGAATTGGCGCGACCATTGCCAGGGTCCTGCATGCTCATGGTATGAAAATTATTATTCATTACAATACATCGGAAATTGCGGCAAATCAGCTGAAAGATACACTCAATAATATCCGATCCGATTCTGCCTATATTCTACAGGGCGACCTGCTTGATATTAGTTCTTATACTGCATTGACTACCAAAGCCTTGAATTTTACTGGCAGGTTGGATGTACTAATAAACAATGCATCATTGTTTTATCCAACGCCATTCGAGGAAACAACGCAAAAACAATGGGATGAATTGGTAGGCACTAACATGATGGCTCCTTTTTTCCTGGCTCAGTCATGTCAACAACAATTAAGCCAAGTCAATGGGTGTATTATCAATATCACAGATATTTATGGTGAACAGCCATTAAAAAAACACACAGTTTATTCTGCCACAAAGGCAGGCTTGATAATGCTGACACGGGCAATGGCTGTAGAAATGGGGCCTTTAATAAGGGTAAATGCCGTATCACCCGGGGCAATACTCTGGCCAGAAAATATTGATGAAGATCGGAAACAAAAAATACTATCCGAGACATTATTACAAAAGCTGGGTACATCATCGGACATTGCAAATGCAGTTTATTTTCTCATTGATAAAGCGGAATACATCACTGGCCAGGTTATCAATGTAGATGGCGGACGTAGTAATTAGAGAATTTAACGTACATAAAAAAATTTAGAACAGTCACCTGTTCAAAATATTTGTTCTACAAATTCTGTATCACAGAATCATTGAAACTGTGGGTATTCACTATTGAGCAACCACTTCTTAGAATCAGGTTGGTACCACCATAGTTGTGTATATTCCAGAGATTTCAATGTGCCATACTGATCATTATAGTAATTTAACTCACTTTGTACTGTCGCCTCTGATTGCTCAGCATTGACTGTTCTTCGTTTGATATCAAACCCTGTTACACGAATGAATTTCATAATGGACACATCAATATCAGGCCTCTCGCCATCTTCATTGATATGAAATGCAAGCGCATCATCTATACGTCCCCATCTTAACGCATAGGCATATTCATTTATGGCATCATCCAGTGCTCCTAATTTTTTTACTTCACCAGGACTTCCACATCCAGATTAAAATAAAAATATCATAAAAAAAACTGTAAGCTTGAGATGTTTAATCATTTATTTCACCTTAATTAATCTCACAATAGGTTATCAAGTCGATAATGTTACAGGCCATAAATCCTGTTCAGATTTATTAAAAGATTCCCAAATTTTGCCGATTTTTAATCCTGACTCTGGATGTATATACTCTGCAGCAATCTCTGCTAACGGTTTCAAGACAAACGCATAACTAATTATATCCTGACGTGGTACATCCAACTCATTGTCATGTCTCACTAAGTCATCATATATCAATAAATCCAGATCCAGGTTGCGAGATGAAAATCGAGGAATATTTCGTAGCCTGCCATGTTTATCCTCTATTTCCCTTAGCAAACTATTTAATTCTAATGCTGGTAACCTGGTATCCAGTCCAACCGCCAGATTATAAAAATTATCACCTGTAAAACCATAAGCCTTACTTTCATATACGGTAGAAACAATTAAATTTGAATCGATCTCGGCTAGCTGGTTTATTCCTGACCCAATATTATGATCTCGATCTACATTACTACCAATACCAATAAACGCCTTTGCCATACTAATCTTTTTTACCTCTTTCGATGATGACACCAACATCACGTACACCTCGAACGGCACCTTTTTTATTGAGTCTAATTCGACACCAGGGGACTTTAAATTCATTTAGAAGAATTTCGGAAACTTTCTCTGCTAATGTTTCAACTAATTGAAATTCACTATCACCTATATAAGCAAATAATCTCTTTGCCACCGCCTTGTAATCAAGGGTATTTTCAATGCTGTCAGTTTCTGAGGCCTTAATAATATCTGTACCCATTTCGATATCCAGAATTACAGTTTGTTTGGTGCAACGTTCCCAATCATAAATACCTATTACGGTTTCTACGCGCAAATCGTTTAGGTATACAATATCCATGTCATATGTTCACTTTCTAAAAATTTTAATCTGAAGATTCAATAACATAGTGGCATTAATTGTGTAATTTAAAACAGGCAAAATCAAGATCAACCGGTCAATAATAACTACGATCCCGATATTACAGGATTAATTCCACTATGAATAACTTGAATTTGAAGCAAATTAGACGTCCAATATCAAAATGATTATCAATATCCTGTCTATCGTGTCTGCATATTTACTGGGCTCATTATCCACGGCCATCTTGGTCTGCAAAATAATGGGACTATCAGATCCCCGTAAAGGCGGATCAGGAAATCCAGGTGCTACGAATGTCTACCGGCTTCATGGCAAAAAAGCAGGCAGCATTGCCTTGTTTGGAGACTTGATAAAAGGCGTCCTCCCCATTTTAGTATCACAATATATTGGTGTCGCGGATTGGGTAATTGCCGCATCCGGGTTAGCCGTTTTTCTTGGACACACATATCCGATTTTTTTTCACTTCAAAGGTGGCAAAGGTGTTGCCACTCTGCTTGGTGTATTACTCGCCACTTCCTGGTTAGTTGGCTTATTGTTTATTTTCTCCTGGATATTGATAGCCTTACTCTTTCGATATTCTTCAGCAGCAGGCATGACCGCGGCAATGCTATCACCAGTATATGCTATCTGGCTGACACCAGATCCCTCCTATGTAGGTAGCTTTACTGTAATGGCGTTATTTCTATTGGTTCGACACAGGAAGAATATTGAAAGATTATTAGCAGGTACTGAATCCAGGATAGGTGCAGAAAAAAAACATTCAACGTGAGACAAGATTGCCAGGACAACTATTCAATTACTCATATTTTATGTATAGATCGAAGTTAATCAATAAAATATCGGCAGAAATTTATTTCGATAATATAGACAGGATTTACAAGATTAACATGTCTATTAATCTAAATTTAATATTTCAGATATAAGTTGAGGTTAAATAACTAGAGAATCAGAAGGAAACTATTTCGATAAATAGACAAGACATTTAAAAACATTAGAGATATTTATAAATTTAATCTTGCAAATCCTGTCTAATTTTAATTTCAATCCGACTACTCAGATTCTGCCAGAGCCCATCTGGGGTGGGCGGCAAACGACAAGGGTTCCCTGCGACCATCTCGAACATGTAAATAACCTGCATAAGCAATCATTGCGCCATTATCAGTGCAATATTCAAATCGTGGATAAAAAACCTGACCTCCAATCTTAACAACCATATCTAACAAACTCTTTCGCAATTGAGTATTGGCACTAACGCCTCCAGCCGCAATCAAGGTGAAGATTCCGGTTTGTTTCATCGCACGCCTGCATTTTATAGTCAATGTATCAACTGCAGCATCGACAAAGGCCCGCGCGATATCTGCTCTCGTCTGCTCATCTAAATCAGACTGCTTTAGAATTTTCATTGCATGAGTCTTTAACCCGCTGAAACTAAAATCCAGTCCTGGTCGATCTGTCATTGGCCGCGGAAAGGTAAACCGGCCTGGGTCTCCTGATTCAGCAAGGGCCGAAATTGCCGGCCCACCTGGATAATCTAACCCAAGTAATTTTGCCGTTTTATCAAATGCCTCACCTGCTGCATCATCTAACGACTCTCCCAATAATACATATTCACCTGGCTTTTCCACTTGAATGATCTGGGTATGACCCCCTGAAACAAGTAAAGCAAGAAATGGACAACTGGGTGCATTCTCTTCCAACATTGGCGCGAGTAAATGTGCCTCCATGTGATGAATCCCTACAGATGGAATTCCCAAGGAATACGCCAGACTGCGTCCAACTGCTGCCCCTACCAGTAATGCCCCAACTAAACCTGGTCCTGCGGTATACGCAATACCATCTAACTCATTCTTTTCAATACCTGCTTTTTCGAGTGTTTTATGAATGAGTGGGGTAATTCGCCTGATATGATCTCGTGAAGCCAACTCTGGCACGACACCACCGTAGACCTTGTGTATATCCACCTGGCTATGTACCACATTTGCAAGAATACCGGATTCAGAGTCATAAACTGCCAGTCCGGTCTCGTCGCAAGACGTTTCTATCCCTAGTATCTTCATAATTAAGGCACATTTTATGCGAAATTTTCCAAATCATCTTGCATTTAACGGATATAACACTAGAATTC
>CAUZRI010000034.1:0-10207 GCA_963582285.1 Gammaproteobacteria bacterium
GAGCAACAATACAATGCCATACGTATATCGTTTCCATAACCCAGCCAAAAAAGCCAGAATGATAATCGTCTCTATTGCGCCCATGGTAAAAACGATTGGTTTAGCCATACCACTAATCAAAAAAAAGCGTTCGAAATATCTAATAGTATGAGCTGGGTCAAAAAATTTACCCATGGTCCAGGTAAACATGACGATGAATATTCCAAGACGTAATAAGAACAGACAAAATTCGATACGGCTTTTATTTTTTTGAATTAAATTCGTGTTCATAGATATTACTCTAAATTATCCCATGGTTCTGCTTGTTGTCTTAGCACTAAGAGTTATTATTAGATTCGCGTCCAGCAGTAAACTTAACATCCAGGTCACGGAGTACATATAAGGTTATACATGCCGCCAACATTGGCCATGCCGCGACGTACAAGAGGCTATACGTGGCACCGATATCTGTAGTGTATTTTTCTAATGTTGCAACCATAGAGACAATGTGTACAAATATAACAAAACCATAGGTAAAACGTTTCCACAATCCGATGACGAAAGCCAGAAAAATGATAATTTCGATGACGCTGATTATCATTATTACTGTATTCCCTAGACCACTAATGAAAGAAAATTTCCCATAGACCTCGGCTGCAAGACCTGGATTAATAAAATTATCCAGGGGCCACGCTATCATGACAATAAATACCCCAAGTCGTAATAAAAATAGTGATAGCTCAAACTTGGTCTGTAGTAATGAATTATTTGTGTCAATCATATTTTCTTTTTTTGATTAATAAAAAATATTTTTTGTGGCCATGGATTACGCTTGCATTTTAGAGCCTGGTAAGAAAAGCAAAAATACTGTTATACGGTAGTCCTTATCGCAGTTTTAAATAGATTGTCCTTTGATCAGAATATAATAGATATTGTGTCCCTGTTCAATTTGTTGGTTATACAAGGCAGAAATCATCCCCACTAGAAATATTTTACAATTAAATGCCCACTACTTACGCAAAGCCGTCGTCTATATGGCTGCTTGATTTTAAATATGAGTGTAGAATCAGATGAAATTAAAATTTTTTCTAGTGGGGAGAATTATAATGTTAATTCGGAATATGAACGGATGTTTAGCCAGTGCGCTACTATTTTTTGCAATTAGTTCCTCTGCGCAACCATTGATGCAGCCCAATATCTCTTTGGCACAGGCAATGCAAATTGTTGATGCGGTTATAGCTGAGTGCAGTCAACCTGGCGTGTGGGTGACTGTCAGCGTTGCAGTAGTTGACCGGGCTGGTCAGCAAGTAATGCAAGTGAGGGCGGACACTGCATCTCCGCATAACTGGGAACTCGCTTTTCGCAAGGCCTATACCGCACGAACCTATCGCAGAACCTCCCTTGAATGGGCAAAAAGGACAGCAGGGGATTCTGAAAGGTCGGGTCAGCGAATGTTGACACATGTTATTCCCTTAGGAGGAGGTGCCCCAATAATGATGGGTGATCAACCCATGGGTGGGGTCGGCGTCTCGGGCGCACCGGGCGGGCAACCTGCAGATAGTGCCTGTGCAGAGGTGGGTGTCGCAGCAATTGCTGATGAACTGAATTGAATATAAAACGTATACTGCCAGGATCATGTAAAGATCGAAGAGATTGACTAGTAAGGATATTTATATCCAATTTAGGAGTCATAGAATGAAACTCAATCAGAATATATTTAGCCTTAACTAATGAATGTTAAGTTTTACGAAGTGTTCGTACTTAAATCAATTATATTGATGCTGCTTGCAGGTATTGCCTGCGCAAATGGAATTGTTAGTGAAGATATTCGAATCACCAGTGATGTACTAGGCTATGACCTACAATACCGTATCTACTTACCAGAAGGTTACGATACGCGTGAGAGTCATCCTGTAATTTTTCTGACGGACGGGCAGAACTATATCCGTCGTGGAAATATGCCCAGTGTCATGAATAGCTTGATTGGTAAAGGTAGTATCCAGCCCGTCATTGCAGTGTTCGTTGATGCACGTGATCCGGATGATCTTGAATCTAATCGCCGACGTACTCAATTCTTTTGTAAAGAAGACTATTTAGAATTCTACAGTGATGAATTAATTCCGAGTATTGAAAAGGAGTACCCTGTAATTAAACACCGTGAAGGGCGAACTATTATGGGATTGTCATTTGGAGGATTGAATGCAGCCTGCTTTGGAATGCTAGGACACGATATTTTTTCAGGGATAGCAATGCAATCACCCGCTAACCATCCGGTACCAAATCTACTGCCAACGTTTCAAAAAATATCTGCATTGCGGCTAAGGATATTTTTAAGTACTGGTACGCCGAATGACAATACACGCGCAACTCGCAATTTTCATTCTATCCTGAAGGAAAAAGGGTACGATATGAAATACATTGAAGTGCAGGAAGATCACAGTTGGGATAATTGGGGGCCGTTAATCGATGATGCACTTATTTACTTTTATGGGACTAATAATTAACAATCTGATGAATAAATTATGATGATACCTTCTATCAATATAAAAATCTGCGTGGCAAAATATTGTATTATCTTTTTCTTATTTACCGCTTCGAGTCAACTTGCCTCGCAGGTAGGTCCTGTTAAAGGTGAATGGCCAGTCTATGGTGGAGACTTTGGTAGTACTCGATACTCTCCACTGGATCAGATCAATGCCTCTAATGTTGCCGATTTGGAAATCGCCTGGCAGTGGTCGGCTGGCAATTTCGGTCCGACCCCAGAAAGCAACTACCGGACTACACCCATTATGGTGGACGGTGTTCTCTATGCTACTGCAGGCTCTCGCCGTGCGATTGTGGCTATAGATGCTATAACAGGCGAGACCCTCTGGGTATATCGGTTGGATGAGGGCGAAAGGGGCGCACGGTCACCTCGTATAAATTCCGGACGTGGTGTTGCATATTGGAACGATGCTGGAAATGAGGCACGAATCTATTACATCACGCCTGGCTATCGTTTAATCGCACTGGATGCAGTGACCGGACGACCAGTAACCAGCTTTGCTGATAACGGTGTCCTCGACCTGATGGACTCGCTTCGAGTTCCTGACGGTGTAAATCCCATCGGCACCATCGGTTCGTCTTCACCACCTATCATAGTTAACGATGTGGTTATCGTCGGTTCGGCCCACCTCAGTGGACGAGTTCAAGATACGCCAGTGAATATCCCCGGTGACATCCGCGGATTCGATGTACGAACCGGGAATCTTTTGTGGAGCTTCCACGTAGTCCCTGCCAATGGGGAACCCGGTGCTGAAACATGGGAAAATAATTCAAACCAATACTCCGGAAATGCAGGTGTATGGACGACATTCTCGGCAGATATTGAACGAGGTATCGTCTATCTCCCCACTGAGGCATCTACACATGACTGGTATGGTGGACATCGGCTGGGTGATAATCTCTATTCCAGTAGCCTGGTTGCACTTAACGCGCAAACAGGTAAGCGAATTTGGCATTTCCAAATTGTTCATCACGACGTTTGGGATCTGGACAACCCCGCAGCACCGATACTGGTGGACATTGAGGTTGAGGGCAAGTCCATACCGGCCGTGGCACAAATCACTAAACAGGGATGGGTATTTGTCTTCAATCGAGAAACAGGCGAACCAGTGTGGCCCATAAATGAACTTCCGGTTCCTACTGATACCAACGTTCCCGGGGAGCGACTATCACCCACGCAGCCAGTTCCATCTCGACCTCCGGCATTCACACGTCAGGGCATAACCGAGGATGATCTAATAGACTTCACGCCTGAATTGCGAGAGAAGGCTTTATCTGTTCTAGAGGGTACACGCTTTGGCTCGATTTATACTCCCATAGAAATATCCAATGGTGATAATGGCCTCAGGGGTACAGTTACGCTACCACGCTCTACCGGTGGGGGGAACTGGGAAGGTGGTACCGTGGATCCACTGACAGGAATCTTATATGTGACCTCGCAGATAAGTCCCACGGTTGAAGGTTTGATGCCTCCAACTGAAGGTGTAACAGTCGATTATATGTTAATCCCTCAAGAGACACTTTCTGTAGATGGCTTGCCTGCTATTAAGCCACCCTACGGCCAGATAAGTGCTATCGATCTGAACCGTGGCGAAATGCTCTGGCAGATCGCAAACGCTGATACGCCGGAAGAAATAGCAGATCACCCGGCCTTAGCCGGATTGGAATTAGATAGAACCGGGCGTGCCAATCGCGTAGGACTCCTGGCGACACGCACGCTGTTATTTGCTGGAGAGGGTGGAGGTGGACGACCAGTTTTTCGGGCGCATAACAAAGCAACAGGTAAAATTCTGGCCGAAATCGATCTTCCTGCAACCCAGACTGGAATGCCCATGTCGTACATGGTTGACGGGATTCAATACATTGTCATTGCTGTCGCCTCAAAAGGGTATCCAGCGGAGCTCGTAGCCCTTAGACTTCCCTAACGTCAATCATAATTGTTGTAGGTCAGGTTTATAGAAACTAATAATCTAGACAATTATCCAGCAAAACTACGCTGTCATATAATTTATTCAGTTGTAGATTCGCTGGCTATATCACCGTTCAAATAGTATTTGATAGACTCTAATGTCCCATCTTCCCTGTACCATTCCCAACTCCCATTCCCTTTACCAAAAATGTAATGTCTCCGTTCCATTAACTGACCGTCACTATAGAACTCCTCGTGAATACCATTTCGTTTCCCATCAATATATGTTGAACGTTCCGCTAATCTTCCGTCTTCAAAAAAATCTTCGTTAAGACCATTTCTCTTGCCATTTTGGAAGTGTATAAAAGTCTTCAATTGTCCATTTTCATAGAACCATTCCCATAGTCCTTCTTCTTTTTCATCGACATAGTTTCCCCTGACTTCTAATTGTCCATTCTCATAAAATGTCTCGTGAATATCAGAAATAATATTTGGATTGTTATCGCAACCAAATAGGACAAGAAAGACAAATAGTGGAAAAAATAATTTAATCATATGTAAAAAATTCTTCCCAAGAGGTAAAAGCGTTTTTTAATACTTAATATTGATATCGTCCCAATACACATTCGCCCACAGGTTTTGCAGTAGTAGTATTACCTGCGCCCAAATTTCGCAGTAATTTGGCAGTACTTTCTCTGGCGCTGATCCGTCTTATCAATCCCACACTATTTTCAGCTTCTGCCAGGCTTAACGGCGTTCGGCCACATCCATTTTGCGCATCCAACCTGGCGTCGTTTTCCACCAGGAATTCAACCAGGGAGTTGGCACCAATATAGGCAGCGGCATGTAAGGGGGTCCAACCCGTTGCGGTGACCTCATTCACATCAGCCCCAAGTTCTAATAATCTTTTCGCGGCGGTAAGTGCCTTTTTTTCTTCTTCCAGGGTAAAATCATCTTTTTTCCCCAAGCCCACTGCGACCATCAATGTACTGCCATTTCCCAACACCTGATTATCGTCAGCAATGACCCTGGTTTGATCCATAAAGATATCGCTATTTACGTCTGTTTTTATCAATGGATTTGCGCCATGTTCCATTAACATTTCCATGGCTGAATTATCCAGGGCAGCCGTTGCCAGGAAAAATGGTGTCGCCCCGGCGAGATTTAGCCAGGTAACTTTCTCAAGGCGTACACGCGCGGGTGCGTACTTCATCGCTGCATTGACATCAGCACCACGTGCCAACAATGCCTCGGCCAGCTCATACATATTGCCACCTGGTAATATCATCCTGTTTTCGCGTTCGTATTCATTACTGTCTGATTCGCCTTCTACTATGTAAAGGCCAGTGGAAGGATTGTCCAGTCCAGCTCGTTCTTCATCTGTTATGGTTTCGATATATTTGCAAAGGGTATCCCATGCAAAACCACAAACACGCGCTGCTGAAATATCTACGAATCCGAGCAACCTTTTAAGGCCATCTCGCATTGTATAATGCAGTGCTGTCATACCGTTTGCATCCGGGATGTTTGGATTTGCACCTGACTCCAATAGCACCATTGCTATTTTTTCGTATCCCTCTGCAGTGGCTATAATCAGGGCAGGGCCATCTTCAACTGACACATCATTAATCTCTGCACCATGGTCCAGTAATAACCTGACCGTGGCCATATCACCCTCTCTGGCAGCAAACATCAACGGTGTATACCCACCCTGGGCAATGCCTTCAACATTTCCGCCATAACCTCTCATCAGCATTGGTGTATAACTTTCATTTTCCACTAATTTTATTGTGCGTGCTGATACGTCAGCCCCGCGTTCAATTAACACACGTGCCGTGTCTCCATGCCCGAAAGAAATAGCCCACATTAATGCACTCTGTCCACGTCTTGGTTCGCGGGCATTAATGTCTGCACCATTGTCTAGTAACAGTGCCACAATTTCTGTTACACCGGTCTTGGCAGCGTTCATTAATGCTGTTTCCCCACTCCATATTGCCTTGTTCGGATCGGCCTCGGCATTTAACAGCGCAGCGACCATCTCATTATTTCGGTTTCTGGTTGCGAGGATAAGGGGGGTAACACCAATATAGTTTCCGGCATTGACATCAGCTTCGGCGTTGATGAGCAATTCAGCTGTTTTCAGATCATCCCAATAAACTGACCATGCCAGCGCGGTCGTCCCATCGGATTGCGCTAGATTGACGTCTGTATTTTGAATGAGTAAGGACCGAACACTATCCCATTCTTGTTTCTTCGCGGCATCGACCAGCTCTGAGGAATTCACATTTGCAAGACCGAATAAAACTAACAGTAGAAGTGTCATTACTCGACGAGTCAAAATAGTACTAGTAGATTTCATGGATTATCCCTTTTAGTTCTGGCTATGCCGGCGAACTTAGGTCGAGTTCTCCGGTGGACTCTCCAAAGGTTTCGGTATTCAGGTCAAGTTTGTTCAATAAGGCAACATGCAAATTGTTTAAATATGTGCCTGGCTTGACGGCGATATGACGACCTCCCTTAAGCTTACCTCCAGCACCACCTATTAGTGCCATTGGCACGTTCGTCTGATCATGGGAATCACCATCACCTAATCCCGAACCATAAACCATTAGTGAGTTGTCTAGCAGGGTTGAGCCATCGATCTCCTTGGTTGATCGCAACTTCCCAAGAAACTCGGCAAAGAGCTTGGCGTGATATACATCAATATCACCCGCCTGACGTTTTCTATCGGGATCACCACGGTGATGAGTCAGGGGATGATACGGATCCAGATGGCCTAACTGAGTATAAACCAGTTCACTGTATTCCCGTGCCAACATGAAGGTAAAAACCCGCGTCATATCCGTTTGGTATGCCAGCACCATCAAGTCGTACATCAATCTCAGATGTTCCTCATGGGCGGGAACGCCGAGTGGCTTTTCCATTTCAGGTAAGACAATATTGGATTTCTCTTCTGCCTTTTCTACCCTGAACTCGACTTCTCGTAGTGAATCCATGTATTCAACCAGTTTTTCCGAGTCATCCGCACCCAGTGTTTTTTTGAGCCGGGAAACATCATCCTGGACAAAATCCAGTATGCTTTTTTGTCTACGCATACGACTTTTGCGTGCTTCAGGGTCTGTGCCTGCATCACCAAACAATCGTTCAAATACTTCTCGTGGGCGGTGCTCCATAGGTAGCGGAGTTGTAGGACTGTTCCACGAAATAGTGTTGGTATAGGCGGAGCTGTATCCACCCGCAGACTGGCCCGCCAATTCTGCCGCATTTTCAATACAGATCTGTAATGAAGAGAACGGCGTTTCCTTACCAAACTTGGCAGCGATAACCTGGTCAATAGAGATACCACATCGTACTTCACTTAGAGACTTATTCGGTTCCATACCTGTCATGTACATGGAACAGCCACTAACGTGCCCACGATTTTTTACAGCATCACCGTTATCTATGTTACTCACAACTAATAATTGGTCTTTGAACAATTTCCATTCATTTAATATGTCTGACATGTCAAAGTTAGCGCCAGTAGTTTTGGGTAACCATCGTTCCCGACGGATGCCGTTTGGTGTATAGGTAAAACCTACCCTGCGTGGAATTTTTGTTACGGCATCTGTAGGCTTTGCCATTGCGGGGATCATGGAATCCAGCATGGGTAATGCAACTGATGCGCCCAAGCCACGAAGAAAAGTCCTCCTTGGGAGGGCCTTTTTGAAAATTATCATGAGTCTGTTCTCCTCATTTTAAAGGGTAAGCTGTTTACAATACCTAAGACGATGTCTGAAAAACGGTATTCATTGGCAGCAGATGTTTGCACAATGTTTCGTACTGTTGGCATGTCGTAATACTCCAATTCACGGCCCAGTGCATAGGTCAGTAACTTCAGAGTAAATGCATTGGCTATAACTTCGGCATTAGAGAGTAATGCCTGTTGCAGTTCAGATGGACCTTGAAACCTTGTGCCGTCAGGTAGCATACCTGAAGAATCAATTGGCTCACCTGCATCTTCAATACGCCATTTCCCAATTGGACTAAAATTTTCTAAACCAAATCCTATGGGATCCATTCGGTTGTGGCAGACTGAACATACTGGACTGGCCCGATGTTTTTCTATTGCCTCTCGCATGGTAAATGTTTTTCCGCCCTCATCTTTTTCCTGAAGTGCCGGTATATCGGGTGGAGGAGGCGGGGGTGGTGCTGCAAGTATATTTTCCAATACCCATTTGCCGCGTAATACCGGAGACGTCCTGTTTGGGTAAGAGGTAATAGCCAGTACGGCACCATGCGCCAACAGTCCTTTTTTATTCTCATCATGAATAACTACGCGTCGAAATTTATTGCCATAGACATCAGGTATGTCGTAGAGCCGGGCGAGACGTTCATTGACATATTTATAGTCTGCCCGAAATAAATCCAGTATGGAGTGATCTCCCTGAAAAATACTTGCGAGGAATAACTGGGTCTCAATTTTAAAATCATTACGCAGATTCTCATCAAAGTCAGGGAATAATTCCTGGTTCTTATTAGTGTGGGGAAGATTGCGCAGTAAGAGCCACTGTTCAGCAAAATTATTCACCAGTGTTTGTGAACGATCGTCCTTCAACATTCTTTTTACTTGCTGCTGCAGGACAACAGGATCCTTCAGGCTGCCCTGTTCGGCGATATTTAAAAGTTCCTCGTCGGGAATGCTACTCCACAGAAAAAAAGATAAACGTGATGCCAGTTCAATATCACTGATAGCATATATACCGTTGTCAGTAATATTTTCAGGATCTCGATTAATGCGGAATAAAAATTCAGAGCTAACTAGTAATCCTTCCAGCCCCATTTGTATTCCCGATTCAAAGTTTCCTCCCTCTTTTTTGCCTTGCTGGTAAAGACCAAGAAATGGTTCAATATCCTGTTTTGTTACGGGACGACGATAAGCACTGCGCACCAAATTTGAAAAAATATCACGGGCACAGGGCTCCTCATCTGCT
Organism: Gammaproteobacteria bacterium; assembly: GCA_963582285.1. Lineage (GTDB taxonomy): Bacteria > Pseudomonadota > Gammaproteobacteria > Eutrophobiales > Eutrophobiaceae > Eutrophobius. Next base: position 9,406 of record CAUZRI010000034.1, read on the forward strand.
TTACGCGTTGGTGAGCAGATAAAGATTGTCTTGCGGCTAACAGTATCTCCCGGTCCTTCAATTTTATGGGGCCCGGTTATAGTTACGCTGCTCACTGATGGGTCCATCCATGCCCTTTCATAATCTTTGTTTTTTTCCAGTCTTGCTCGATTAAAATTTTCAAAATTTCGTCGAGGGATCTGGTTTTCCCAGGCAAAACTCTCATCAAGAAATGCGATTTGAACAAGTTTCTCGCCTGCTTTAGCCGCAAATCGGATCTTTAAATTGGCATCAGCTGTACGCTCATATTGCGCCTGCTCAAAATCCGGTGGTATCCCATCATCTGTCTTGGGTCCTAATGCCAGACCGATGTTCTTGCCTCCAACTGTAAGAAGTTTGATTCTTTTACCATCAATGAGGATGTCCAGGTGATGCGGTCTGTTCATGCCTACCACGAGGCCGGTATCATCTGTCCTTAATAGTCTGACGCTAATCTCGTATTCGCCGTCCAGTGGGAAGCGATGACTGATCGAAAGACCTCCGCGGGTACCGAAGGGCAGGTCTTCATTCATATAATCATTTTGAAGTATAAAAGGTGAAACGGAATATAACTTACTATTTATACCTATTCCCATGTCACCAATAGCCAGGCGACTGACCTCGCGCGCAACCGACATATATTTCTCTGTTAATATTGGAGATACAGAAAGTAGATCCCCCAGATTATCGAAGCCTCCAGAATTATCAGGGGGTAGCAGTGCGGCGCCATCGATCTTCACACCCAGCATATCGCGTATTACATTGGTGTATTCCGTGCGGTTAA
>CAUZRI010000035.1:0-10039 GCA_963582285.1 Gammaproteobacteria bacterium
TCGATACCCGCCTTGTCCTCCCTGACCGGAAAGTCTTCTGTCCTCTCCGGTAACTGGATCTGTAACAATGGAATCCTGCCACAATGCCTTAAGATCAAGCCTTGCATTACTCAGACCAAAAAATGTAAGCGGTATGGTACTTTCAAACTGGAGTCCCCAGCGTCTACCGTCACCAATATTTCCCGGCGCTTCAAAACTTGGTGAAAGTGGTAGTAAATCTAGTACATCTGTAATCCAGTGATGGAAAGCAGTTAATTTTACAACACTCTCACTACCAAACCGACGCTCATGAATAAGTTCAGTTACCCAGGTTGTATCAGGTCGTATATTCGGATTACCCAATGCCAAATCATCATCTTCAAACACAGTGGCACTTACAAAATCATTTAGGTTCAATTGAGAGACTTCACGCGCCAACCTTAATCGGGTTTGTTTACCCTGACCAGGTGCATAGCTCAATACCGCCAGTAGTTTTAAAAAGAAAAAAGTACGTTCCAGTTCAGCATCACCAGATTGCGATAATGTTGATGTCTCCGCACCAATACCGTAGTCCAGTTCAAATTTTCCCAGCTTCCAGTTATCCAGGAGCAAGAAATCCCAGCGATCTTCTTCGATACGTGAATTTGCACCGGGCACATCCACTTCAACTGGGCCACCACCTCTATCGTCGGTCTGAAATAAACTACGGTCCAGGATATTGTAAGCACGCTCCACATTAAACTGTATTGCATGATCTGCAAACCCTGACCAATCAAACTCAAGACGTGTAATCAGTTCTTTTTGTATCGTGTCAGTATCAGCAAATCTGAATAGTGTCTGACCCAGCATAGAATCAATATTCCGACGTGTTGAGTCATCATTACGTACTTTGTTTGTGTAAAGCAGTATTGCCTTACCTGTTAGCTGAGCTATTATCCTGCGCTCAATATCAGATCCCACCTCGTACTCACGGTTTTTTGTCTCTGTCTCTCGATTAACATCAAGAACTGGACCACCAGGTAATTGTGAGATAACACTTGAAGGAAAAAAATAATTTGAATTATTCCCGGTAAATCGCGAGTTTAATTGTACAAAATTATTACCTAACCATGATGAGGCATTAAGCGATAAGCTGTTTATCCTGAAACCTGTTTCTGTTCTGTCATCTGGACCCGTTGCTGTCAGCACACCACTATCATCAAATACATTTTCAACGCCAACCCAACCACTGGTATCTCGTTCAACATCAATACCAATATTATAATCAATGTCGCTTATGTGATGTGACAGGGAAATATTTGCCGCTGGTTTTATTGGTGCGACATTGTTTTGCAATACCCACAGCTCCCAACGAACTGACGCAGGAATCTCCGTGCGGAGATAAACATTTGCTAATACAGAATGTCCCTGAAAATCTACACCACCCGCCTGACCACGGATCAACTCGATTCGTTCAACCAAACTTGCCGGGATTCTGAATAATGCAGCTGAAGACAGATCCTGCTTGGCACTGAGGCGGCGACCATTTATCAGTAAATTACCCGCTGAGGAGGCAAACCCCCTGGAACCATTCCCATCATCCAATTGAAATCCAGGTAATTGATTAACCATATCCAGGGCGGTACTTGGTCGGTAACGACTAAAAAACTCGGCGTCATAATTCACAACCTGACCGGTATCTTCGATTTCTGAAGGAGTGATAGTTTCCTGTGCGTAGACAGAATACGATATTAGAATGACTGTTACATATATAAGAATCAAACAGTATCTTATTAGCGCAATGTGATTCATTCTTCTGCTGCGCTATGGACAAATATTACTTAAAAACTACCACTCAATGACAGGACCAGACGGCGTCCATTAAAGCGGTCATTCGCCACGCTGGAATCAATTGGAGAGAGATCACGTTCCCCTGTGAATCTTGTGCGCACCCTCTGTGAGGCGTCATCTGAGATGTTCTGGGCATCCAGGCGAATTTTTAACCCAAACCAGCGAGTCGTCTCGATAAAGGCATCAACCGCTATGTCTTCTTTAAAGACATCAAATTCATTTACCTTGAATAAGGACCGTTGATCCCGCTCGGCAACGGTCCAACCCCAAGCTACTCGTGCGGCTTCGAAATCCTGGCGAAAATTTACACTGACAAAATATTTATTATTCTTATTTCGGTTTGTGAGGGTTCTGTAGGCATTCTGACCGCCCTCCCCTGATAGAACACGATTATTGCCGGTTACCGGGTCAACTACCGTCGAATCCTGCCAACGTAATGTCAGTTCAAGTTTTGCCCCTGACAAGCCCGTCCAGCCCAGAGGGGCTGTACTTTCGAATTCCATTCCCCATCGCCTGCCATCACCAATATTACCGGGCGCTTCAAAGTCAGGCGTAATTGGAAGTAAATCCAGCACATCGGAAATCCAATGGTGAAAGGCAGTAAGCTTGATGACACCAATTTTATCAAACCGTTTTTCATGACTAATCTCTGCTACCCAGGTTGTCTCAGGTTTTATATCTGGATTGCCCAGGGCCAAATCATCATCTTCAAATACTGTGGAACTGACAAAATCAGTTAAATTTAGTTGCGAGACTTCACGTATGATATGGAATCGGGTCTGGTCATCTCCAGAGGGAGAATAGCTAAGGGTACTTTGTGGCTTTAAGAATAAAAAATTTCTCTTTTGATTTACATCACCGGTTTGCGTTACTGAGGATAATTCCATGCCCAATCCATAATCCAGTTCGAATCGACCTAAAGACCAGGTATCCAGTAAAAGAAAATCTCCACGAAGCTCTTTAACACGGGAATTAGCTCCTGGCACATTCACTGGCAAGGGACCTGCACCTCTATCATCTGTCTGCATCAAATTGCGATCCAGAACATTGTAAGCCCCTTCAAAATTCGCCTGTATGCTGTGATTCGACAACCCAAGCCAATCAAATTCCAGCCGCGCGATGCGCTCCTTTTCAGCGGTATTTGTATCAGCTATTCTTAACAGTGTCTGACCACTTACTGAGTTTGAATTGTTCCGAGACGTTAAAGATTCCAATTTTCTATTTGATAATAGAAAAATAAATTTACCGGTAAGCTCATTATAAAATTTTTGCTCTGCGTCTAAACCCAATTCAAACCGACGTATGATTCTATTCTCTTTAATCAATTCATCATCGATTGTGCCATTGGATTGAAGAATCGCACTAGAGGGGCGCTCGTAATCTGATTCACTTCCAAAATATTTGGTATTAAGGTGAGTAAAGGTCTCACCCAGCAAACTTGAGGCATTTAGAGAGACACCATTTAATTGATATCCATCTTCAGTACTGGACTCAGGTCCCTCGCTTATAAGTGCCCCGGTTCCATCAAACTCTGCTTCAGATCCATAATAACCACTGGTGTTGCGTTCAATGTCTACCCCGGTATTGAAATCTATGCCTTTCCAGGTATCGGATATAGATATACTACCGGCAGGTTTAAGTGCAGCGGTATTGTTGTGCTCTAAATAGGTCTCCCATCGAATTGCAGTGGTATCTTCTTTACGAAGAAACACATTTGCCACGACAGATTGACCCTGCAGATCTATACCACCGAGTTGACCGCGTACCAATTGAATTCGTTCTACCTGACTGGCAGGAATTCTTGCCAGGGTATCAGAGGGCAAATCTTGTTTGGCGCTGATACGCCGATCATTAATCAGAATGTTTCCTACAGACGATGCAAAGCCACGGTTATCTGTCCCATCATCTATGGTAAACCCTGGTAACTGTCTGACCATGTCCAGTGCGGTATTGGGACGGTAGCGACTGAAAAATTCGGCATCATATTCTACAACCTGGGCGTCGGTATCCACCTGTGAGGAAACAGGAATATTCTGGGCATTTACGCCGGATATTGAAACTACCAGGAACAGGTGAATTAAACAGTACCTGTTTAGATACTTGTATTGCATATTGCGCACCAAGATTATGGAAATAAAATTTTAGAAACTACCACTAAATGTAAGTTCTACCTGTATTCCCCTGGATACATCTGTTAATTCGTTTCTGGATATAAGTGTATTTTCCCTTTCGCCTACATAAATATTTCTTGTGCGGGTTTTAGATTCATCCAGAATATCTTTAATTGCAAACTGCGTCTTCAAGCCAAACCATCGTGTGGTTTCTACAAAAAGATTGACGATGGACCCTTCATCGAAAACATCCAGCTCATTAACCTTAAACAAAGGCCGTTCAGCCCTTTCTGTCCAATTCCATCCCCACGCCACTCGTTGAGATTCGAAATCCTGACGAAAATTAACCACGGTCATATATTTTACATCGATATCATTATAGGGTATTCGTGATGATAACCTGCCATGGGATGACAATACTCGATTATTTCCAGTAACGGGATCAGTGACGGATGAATCCTGCCATCTGGCTTTGATGTCCAGTCTTGCAGTTTTTAGTCCCACCCAGCTCATGGGGATTGTAGATTCCACTTCCAGGCCCCATCGCTTGCCGCTACCAATATTGCCCGGAGCCTCGTCTGTCGGTGATAATGGAAGCAAGTCTTCAACATTGGAAATCCAGTGATGATACGCCCTGAACTTAACAACACTTATGTCTCCAAATCGCCTTTCATGAGTGAGATCAGCAACCCAGGTGCCCTCAGGTCGAAGATTAGGATTTCCCAGGGCACGATCATTGTCCTGAAATACCGAAGCACTGACAAAATCGCTAAAATTAAGTTGAGAAACCTCTCTTGCCAGACGGAGACGGGTTTGCTTGCCCTGCTCTGGGGAGTAAAACAGTAATGCATGGGGTTTGGCAAAGAAAAAAGTTCGTTCCAGTTCCGCATCACCTGTTTGGGAAATGGTTGATACCTCGGCACCGATACCATAGTTAAGTTCAAATTCTCCCAATATCCATGTATCGGCAAGTAAAAAATCACCACGAACTTCCTCCACTATTGTATTTGCGCCAGGAACGTCTTCTATCGCCGGTCCTGTACCAATATCGGCTGTTTGAAATTGTGAGTTCTTCAGTTGGTTGAATGCCCCTTCCATATTAATCTGAATAGTATGATCATCCATACCCGTCCAATCGAATTCTGTCCTGGCGATGATTTCCTGAGTGTCAGTAGTGGTATCTGCTATGCGTAACAAGGTCTGAGTGTTTGTATTATCAAGCACAGTCTGCGTCGATAACTCATCAAAATGCCGTTTGTTATAAATAACTATGCCCTTGCCCAACAGGACGTCACTCAAATTCCGTTCTGCAGTTAATCCAATTTCAAAGTCGTTACTCTCGCGGTCATCCACTACCTCTTCCTGACGTGGCGTGTCGCCCACTGGGATACGATCAGAATTAGTAGTGTCTGTAATTTTATCGTAACCAACTTCTGTATTGAGTTGCCAAAGGGTTTCGCCCTTGGTGGTTGATGCGCTGAGGTTCGTGCTTACCATTAAGTGCGTATTAAATATGTCCTCTGCCCTGTCTTCTGTAAGATTGTTATCACGGTCAGATGAATCCCGGCTGCCGATGGTTGTATGGGCATGTCTGTTGCCTTGTATACCTAAATTATAATCAATGTCCGACCAACGATCAGATAATGAGATACTTCCCCCTGGCATATATGTACCGGCATCAGAACCCTTCCAGACAAAACTTTCCCATCTTACCGCTGCCTCTGATTCCTCTTGAAGAATAATATTTGCCACAACCGCTTGACCCTGCAAATCAACACCGCTCATTTGTCCACGGATTAGATCAATTCGGACCACACTACTCGCCGGGATTCGACCGAGTATATTGGAGGGTGAATCCTGTTTTACATTTGGTCTCTTGGCATTGATTAGAATATTGCCCGCTGCAGTTGCAAAACCTCTGGTATTTTCACCATTATCCAATTGAAACCCCGGTACTTGATTTACCATGTCCAAAGCAGTGTTTGGTTGATACCGCTGGAAAAATGTCGCGGGAAATTCAACTACCTGGGCAGATGACGAATCATCATGTGTTCCATCATCCAGAGGATGGTCGGCTATACTGATAAAAGACCATGACAACATCAATAGAAACGTCCAAAGTCTAAAATATATAAATTCAAAATTCATGTGATTGTTCATGTAAATATTAAAGTTCCTGTATCTAAAAGTTACCGCTGATAAATAGTACGAGCCTGCTTCCAGGAGTCCGTTGCCGTAAAATCCGCGAGGAGATTATACTTAATCCCCGCCTACCGTTATATAATGTGCGATCCCGATTCTCCACATAATTCAGTAAATTTCTAGCCTCCAACCGAACCTTGACGCCTAACCATCTGGTGGACTCGATGAATACATTAAGTTCCAATCCTTCATCAAAGATTTCCAGCTCGTTGACCTTGAATCTTGGCCGATTGCCCTGTGCTGCCATATCCCAGCCCCAGGCAATTTTTGCATTATCCAAATCCTGCCGGAAGGCTATATCAAATACATATTCACTTCCATTATCGCGAAACCTGATGGCAGGTGGTCCACCAAAGCCAATTTGGGTCGCAGATAATACCCTATTTTGTCCGGTAACCGGGTCAATTACCGTAGAATCTTGCCATCTTGCCTTTAGATCCAGACGTGCAGACGATAGCCCCAACCACTCTAGAGGTAACGTACTTTCCATAATTATTCCCCATTTTCTCGCATTTCCGATGTTTCCAGGGGCTTCAAACGTATCGCTAAGGGGCAGTAAATCCAACAGATCGGTTATCCAGTGATGAAACGCCGTTAACTTTAAAACACCCAGCTCACCAAACCGTTTTTCATGACTTAATTCCAATATCCATTTCTTATCTGGTCGTAGATTCGGATTTCCCAGGGCAAGATCATCATCTTCAAATACTGTGGCACTAATAAAATCATTAAAATTAAGTTGGGCAACATCCCGTGCAACCAACAACCGGGTAAGCATCACATCTGAACTTGTATACGTTGCGATGAACTGAGGTTTGATAAAAAAGAAATCCCGTCGTTGTTCATTGTCACCGCTCTGGGAGATATCAGAAATTTCCGCACCCAGTCCAACATCCAGTTCCAGCCTATCCAGGTCCCAGGTATCTTTAAGTTCAAAATCACCACGTAGTTCTTCAACTTTGGAATTGGCACCTGGGACATTAACAACAACTGAACCAGATCCCGTATCCACGGTCTGTAGGAATGACTGATCAACGGAATTATAGGCGCCTTCAAAATTAAACTGGATGTTATGATTAGAAAACCCGTCCCAGTCAATCTCCAGCCGGCCGATGCCCTCCTGTGTCAGGGTATCTGGTTCCGCGATTCGTTGTAATATTTGGGTGCCCGCAGGATTATAAACACTTTGAAAATTTCTGAGGTTAAGATCATGATAGGTATAAAGTAAAATTGCTTTTGCTGATAAGTTTTTGTTCAATGCCCGTTCGGCATCAAGTCCAAGTTCAAAAGTCGGCCTGTTCCTGCTGTCCTTGAAATACACCTTATTTTCAATACCGGTAATTTCATCGGTTACTGTCCTGAATTGATTATCCGGACCATTATTATTTTCTACTTTGCCATTAAACTTGACTAGTGTTTCATGAACAGTAGTCGATGCATTTAAGGTAATACCCAGACGCCTGATACCAATTTGCCTCTCCCTGTCAAAGCGCGTTTCGATTAAATCACCTTCACTATTGAAAACAAATTCCGGGCCCCTTTCTCCATTGGCCTCACGTTCCACCATAAATCCAATATTGTACTCAATATCAGCAATGCTATGTGCCAGGGATATATTAGCTCCGGGTTTGTAAGGACCCCGAGTGCTTTTTTGCAAAAATGTCTGCCACCTAACTGTGGCATCTGAATTCTCATGTAAAATAATATTTGCAACCACTACCTGATTCTGCAAATCGATTCCTCTCACCTGACCCCTGATTAATTCAATCTTTTCCACCTGGTTGGCCGGTATCCGGCTCAGGATAGATGACGGTGTGTCCTGTTTTATACTTGGATAGTTATCATTAATTAGAATATTTCCAACAGCACCAATGAATCCGCGTTCTGATGTTCCATCACTGAGCAGAAATCCCGGTAATTGACGCACCATATCCAGTGCATTGTCAGGCTGGTATCGATTGAAAAAACTTGCTTGATATTCCACGATCTGTTCCGATTCAGTTGAATCATCAACAGAGTCTTGAACAATATTATGTTCGGATGCCAACGAGTGGGAAATACTAAAAAATAATATTAATATATAAATAGTTTTACTATAGGCATGTAGTGGATTAACAAAATTTCCAGATATGTTCATATTAGATCCAGTCATAAAATTTAATGACCTCGAAAAATTTCCAATCAGGGTCAATGTCGTCCGCATATCTGCCTTTCTGTTACGAATAATTCGCAAAGATATCGATGTCATTTATCTGTTGTTTATCAGTAATTACAATTAATGATAAAAACAGGAGATGAAGTATAGGGAAACGGAAAAAATACATTTCACTGATTAGAAGCTCCCACTGACTACGTAAGCAAACCGAAAAGAGCGGACACGATTTTGTATCAGTTGCTCATCGATAGGAGAGAGGTCTCTTTCACCGGTAAAGATGGTGCGATCACGTGAAGAGACTATATTTAAAACATTTTCAATATTAAACCCCATTTTCAAACCCAACCATCGGGTTGTCTCGACAAAGAAACTCAGATCTACACCTTCATTAGAATCATCCAGTTCATTGACTTTAAACAATATACGATTAGCCCGTTCCCTGATCTCCCAACCCCACGCAACTTGTTGTTTCTGAAAATCCTGACGATAATCAATTGTAAATGCGTATTTATTATCAACACGAAACGCAAGAGGTAACAATCTTTGCATTGGGGTCCTGGTCGACAGCACCCTTTTCTCACCTGTTACCGGGTCAGTGACTGATGAATCCTGCCAACGTGCATTAAAATCGAGTCGAGCACCTGTTAAGCCAAAACCCTCTAACGGAATAGTCGTTTCAATCTCCACACCATATCTTTTGCCACTACCAATATTTCCTACTGCTTCAAATGTTGAAGATAATGGAAGCAGGTCTACCACATTGGTAATCCAATTATAAAATGCACTGAGTTTAACCACACTTTGTTGTCCGAATCGGCGTTCATGACTCAGTTGGGCTACCCATGTAGTTTCTGGTTGTAGATTAGGATTTCCTAATGCTATGTCATCATCTTCAAACACCGTACCACTGACAAATTCTTCAAAATCCAGCTGGGAAACCTCCCTGGCAAAACGTAATCGCGTTTGCTCGCTTTGTTTAGAGGCATAGGTAACAGTACCTTCTGGCTTTAAATAGAAAAAATTCCGTGACTGAGCGCCATCGCCGCTTTGGGTAATCTCTGACACCTCGGCACCAATACCGTAACCAAGTTCAAAATCACCTAAAGACCATGTGTCTTTTAACAGAAAATCACCCCTGATCTCCTCCACCCTTGCGTTTGCACCAGGGACATCTACAACTAATGGGCCTGCACCGCTATCCTCAGTTTGAAAAAGCGACCCTTCCAGGGAATTAAATGCCCCTTCTAAATTGATCTGAATGGTATGACCCGGGAATTGTGTCCAATCTATCTCCGTTCGAACAATGGCCTCGGATGATTTTGTGTTGGTATCTGCCGCCCGCAGTAGAGTCTGCACAGCACTTGAATTAAGTCGGCGCAGAGAGGTTAAATTATCCGACTTGCCACGTACAAATAATAAAATTGCTTTAGCATTTAAATCACTACGTAGGCTGCGTTCCGCATCGACACCAAGTTCAATTCGGCGAGTCTTAAATTCTTCACTGATTAATTCATCGCGTTTGCCACCCGCTGGCGGCTGAGGGAGGCGTCTTATCATCCTGTCTCCATCCCGATTTTCACCAAACAGTGTAGTATTAAATTGGAGAAAGTTTTTCCCAACCCATGTCGAAGCATTTAGATTTGCATTACCTCGGTAACCTAAAAAAAATGATTCATCATTTCGTATTTCTGTGACTACGTCATCGATATCCAGAGAATCTTGAAAGGTATAATCTCCTCTTGTAAATTTTCTGAATTGAATG
>CAUZRI010000036.1:0-10026 GCA_963582285.1 Gammaproteobacteria bacterium
TCTTGCAGCAGTCCAGACGTTTGTTTTATCTCGTTGCCATGACCATGTATTTTCATGCTGAAAAACAAACTGTAATTGTTCTACCTGAGTATTCAGTTCAGCCAGTGTACGATGATCAGGATACAAATCCGTTAAAAATTTTAGATTGATATCTGCAGAATCAATTGTCGCTATCGTGCTGTAATTTACGTTTAGTTCGAGATAAGGAAAACTATCACTATCAAGCCAGATGTTTGTAGAGAGAAATTCATTTTCAACCAACTGTTGATTTAATTGAATATTGATCCTTTCCGTCAAATAGTTATCAATCTGGGTTCGAGCTTCTGATAGCTCCTGCAGTGTTACGGTTTCATCAAGATCCTTATCCAGCCCTAGTAATAAATCCATATCATCCATAGGCAGGCGATAAACCGCCATGAGTGTATTTTCACTAACATTGAATTGACTGTAACTGACACTTAAAGGATGAGACATTACGATACTATTGGAAAATAGTATGAGCAATATCCAGAAAAAAATATTGATCAGAAAATTGCGTGTCATTTCTGTTTGACGTATTAGCAAAAAAAGTAGTTAAAGACTAAATTTTTATCCAGTAACGTGATTTACACGCCGGATGAGACATGATTAAAATTGATTTTTCCACAACAGGAAATTACAGCAATGATTTTCAAAATTGATATCGTCCTGGTTACATGTATCACCAGATACGTAAGGGACTGTAAAAAACAATCCGCTAAGACAAGGAATTTAAAACAGGCTACAGAAATACTTAGGCAGTTTTTTGACCTTTTCTGATAAAGGCAACAATACCTATCAATAGGCCTAGTGCGACAATCCCTGCAATTAACATTGTTGAATTGGAGCCACCACCCATATCATTTGTACCCATGGATTGTTGTCCGTCGGCGGTAACTGCGGCAACTGTCTGGTCCCCATCTTGTCCAGCAACCAGTGCATCCTGTGCCTGCTGAATTTGCTCAACCTGTTTGGACTGTGCCAGTGAATGCTTACTTGTCCCCGTCAATTCCGGATCCTGAGCGGTAATAAACTCGCCTGTTTCCGGATCAAATTCCAGGTATACCTGGGAAATCATGTCCTCATCAGCTGACCAAACACTCGAAATGGGCATGAGACCCATTAAAAATGCTGTAATAATACTGACGAAAATTCGGTTATTAGTATTCATGCACTCCCCTCTCTTAGCTAGGCCCAAGGGGTAGTTTTCAAACCACCCCTTAGACTTATTAGTTGTAACTTCAGTTAATAGGTAAATCAATTCAACGTATAAAATACTTTAGAATCCGTTCGCACCACTGAGGAACTCAGGGATCTGAGGTACTTCTGTCCAACGCCAAGCAGTTGTGGGTGTCTGCATATCGATGGTCCAGTCAGCGGTATCAGTATTAAAGCGTAAGGTATTGCCCCGCAATTCAGGATTCTCGAATGAGATCTTACCATTAATAAAGGTCATCACAGAGGTTAGTTTTTCCAGTTCCTCATCCGGTGTGCCCAGATAGTCTCCGTTCAAAATGACGAGATCTGCAAACTTGCCTTTCTCGATAGAACCAAGGGCATTCTCCTTCCACAGTGGAAAGGCACCTCTACGGGTCATCATCAACATCAATGTCATCTTGTCAGGCACTGCCTCTTCCGGGACTCCCCAGACCTCACCGTCGATCTTACGGGTTAGCCACTCTACACCGTCTTCAAACGGGGAATCGCGAAGACCACCCTGAATACCAAATTCGCTGATAACCGTATTAACTCCAGCCTTCATCATGCTGGCCACCGGGGCATTCCAGGTCAGGTATTCCTCGCCGTAACCTTCCTTGATGACACCCGTTGGGACGTCTGTGGAATCACAGGAAAAGGTATGACCTATACGCGAAGCAATCTCGATCTCTTCGGGTGTGACTGAATGACAATGATCACTTTGGGTACGCAGCATCTTGATCCTTTCTGGATCCATGTAATGCAGGTAGGTTTTCATCATGATCTCTGTCGCACCGTCACCGGCGGAGTGCCAGCCGGGAATATTACTAATCCGGCCTTCCGCGGCTAATTTCGCCAAGGTCACCAGATGTTCGGTACGTCTGCCACGATTTGCGGTGATACCACCGTCAATACCGCCACCTTCAAGGGTTCTTCCTTTCCACGCGTTCAACTCAATCCCTTCCGGTGCAGGCGGGCACTGTTCACGTGCCTTGATTTCTGCAGTCTTGGCCTTCATGGCAGTACACCAACCCACACCACCTGCATCAATACCACCGACACTACTACCAGTACTGAAAAACCAGTCGGAGCCATGCCCGACCCAGTCACCAATACGACGGTAAGACTCGGCAATATTGTCGGAAAAAGGTTGTAACCAGCGATGGTTCCAGGACATCCTGATAGGCATCATGTCAGTTCGATCCAAATGGTTGGTTGCACTGAAACCACCTTCGCACTGGATATGACTGGAATAGGCTGTTACGCCTATCTGGGCATTGGCCTGCATAACCTCAAAAAGTCCCTTAATATACTTATTGAAGGTTTCCTGGTCCTGGGTACCAATAAGGTCAAGACTGGTACAACGACCAAAGTCAGTATATTCACCAGACCAACCGCGTTCCTTGTCCACCATCCAGTAATCCGATGGCAACTCATTGCCGTAATAGTTTTCTATATCTTCTATGGCCTTGCCATTGAGTATAGAACCACCACGTGTGGTAATTAATACCGGGTGATTGGGGGCCACAGCATCGACCATTGAACGGTTGATTAGGTTTTGATTCAAAGCAGGAACGGTTACTGGCGGCGGATTCATACCCAATCTAATCCACTTGCCCTCAGGAACTTGCCTGGCCCGCGCCTCAATAGCCGCGATAGCATTCCTTGACACCTCCTCCGGTGTCTCGCCACTGACCCGGAGTTCCAACAGATCAGGTATTGAATTAACTACCCAGGGAAACCCGGTAGCCGACTCGTATATGTGATTATGGGTATCTATAAATCCTGGGGTGATGGTATTGCCCTTGGCATCGATTACCTCGGTCCAATCTGCCACCAATGCTTGAATCTCGGCATTGCTACCAACCTCGAGAATTTTATTTCCTTGTATCGCAACGGCTTGTGCAATTGTAACCTGGGTCGGGTCATTGCTATCCGCTGTGATGACCTTGCCGTTTATTATTACAATTTCGGCATATGGTGAGGTCGCCGCAGAAACTGCACTGCTTAATATGGTTGCAAATAAAAGAATTAACAATCTGTTGAAACAATTTGAATATTTACCAGTTAATACGATTTTCATCATACCCCCTTCCATTAAATTAAAATTATAACAATTAAATCACGACCGCTCATTTTACTTTAAAAAGCCTTAACGTCTAGCGTTAGACACTAATTTCTTAATTTATTCATAAAGACCGTCAATATACCCGCTCTGGTCTAGATCGCGGATAAAAGTGTCATTATGAAAGTATTACAGGGTAGATTTACGCATTTCGTGGCTATCATAGATTTCCATCATTTTTTTCAAGCCTTCAAATGGGCGGGTAAGGCTTGGCCGGTTACTGCTGACTTCATCCAAAAATGTTCCAGTAGCTTTGAATTATGCATTTGGTTCCATAAACTCATAGTTTGGAACGTGGCTTTATTTTTATTAACGATTAAAAAAACCACCTTTAATAGCATCATCCCATTGCTGGAACACAGCAGGTCCCACACCATAAGGAGCACCTGGTACATGCTCACCACTCATATACCCGTGGGTCCCCAGGTGATATTGCGTCAACGAGACCTTGGGAGCAGGTTGCATTTTTTTAAACATTGGAATAACCACCTCTTCGTACACTTCTTTACTATGGTCACGGCTATGGGCTGTGATCTGAAACATCACCGGTGGTACCGGTTTGACGCCCCGTCCCGTCTGTTCTCGTGACAGTCCTAAATACCGATCAATTAATTCCTCTGTTTCTTCTTTACCCAGATTCATTCGCTTCGCTGTAACGTTAGCCGCTGCACGCAGGGAATTTTCAATGCCATGGGTGACGATATACTCTGCCTTGAAAGAGGCGTATTTTTGTGTGTCTCCCCAATCATCCAGAATATCTTCCATGATCATAGGCAATCTCATTAATGCCTCGGCACCTTCCTGTCCCAGGAGTTCGGGACCTTTATAACGGGCATCATCCCGCCAACTTCGTATATATAATTCATCAAACGGGTCAGATCTGGACGGTAATAAGATTTCTTCATCTTGTACTCGGGTGAAACCTTCGATCTTACCCAACTGACCACCCCATGCGGCTTGTGCCCTATAAATATAACCAAAAGATGAATTTTCAATGGCGAGAATACCTTGAATATTTGGCACACGTTGAGACAACATCATTGTGAACGGACCGCCGGTGGAATGACCATGTAGATATATTGAATATTCATCTTCAGGAAAGTGCTTTCGCATGGCCTCAATCCCACCCTTTTCAAAAGCCATAGGCCATCCTGCCATTCTGTCATAGAAGAGAGTGCCGGGTTTTGCCTTGGCCAGGGTACGAATTCCATAGCGGGGACGTTGCCCATGATCTTTAATAATCTCATATTGGTCCCGGGTAATGTATTCACCTTGTTTCCAAATGGGAGTCCGCACTTCCAATGAATATTTATGATGATCATAGGCAGTTACATTACGTCCTGGCCAGGTGCGGTCAGAGGTATGAAAGGCATGCCGGCCTGGATAACTCATACTGATGACCTTATAACCCAACTTCTTTGCCATAAGGTCCGC
The DNA here is from genome assembly GCA_963582285.1 of Gammaproteobacteria bacterium. GTDB lineage: Bacteria > Pseudomonadota > Gammaproteobacteria > Eutrophobiales > Eutrophobiaceae > Eutrophobius. The sequence goes on from CAUZRI010000036.1 coordinate 4,775, forward strand.
GCGCTTGTGCATAGTTTTGAAATCTCCACTACCGCCATGCAATAAAAAGATACCGATTTTCTTGCCATCGGCACCCCTGGCAATTTTTGCAGGGTCTGCTGGTTCATGGACTGACATACCAATATCCCATTCCATCTCCACGGCATTAACACGCATGATGTCCTCCACGTAACCGCGCTCACCTTTCAGTGGTAAGTCAGGACGACTCATAAAATTCCTGATCATCGGCAGGATCTCTTCTTCAGGAAAATCTGAAGGGGGGACGTAATCTGCAAACACAGGAAGACAAATAGCCAATAAAAAAATCCCGCATAGAATTCGTTTAATCGTATTCACTATTGGATTAATCATGATTTAATTTTACCCTCGTTTAAAATATTAAAAATACAGCTAATTCCGTGTAAAAATCAGCATATACCCCTGTTCCTGATGCGTCAAATAACAGTAAAATTCATCGAATTTCTTTGGTCAACAGTTAAAAACTACCGCTGACTGAGAGGTTAATTCTTGCGCCATTTTTAAAGGTCTGTACCAAGCGCCTGTTAACTGATGACAGGTCACGTTGCCCAACAAAAAAACTCCTTTCCCTGTTCTCGTCGTAGTTAAGGATATTGATACCTTCTATTCTAATCCGAACGCCAAACCAGCGGGTCGTCTCAACAAATGCATTAAACCAGACACCTTCAGAACGGACATCCAGCTCATCCACCTTAAATCGGGTTCGAAGACCCTGTTCACCCACTTCAGCACCCCAGGAGATATTGGCCTCCCTAAAATCCTGACGGAATTTGATCAGATAGGACCAGTTATTTTCATTGGCAAAGGAAAAGCCTGGATCCAGACCACCCACACCGGACAACACACGCTTCTCCCCTGTTACTGGATCAGTGACCGAGGAATCCTGAAATCTCACCCTGGCATCAATACGCGCATCATTTAATCCAACTCGATCCAGGGGTATAGTGGCCTCGATATCTGTCCCCCAACGCCGGCCGTTGCCGATATTTCCCGGTGCCTCAAGAGTCGGACTAAGTGGAAGCAAGTCCGCAACATCGTCAATCCAGTCATGAAATAGAGAAACAGTAACCACACCCAGTTCGCCGAACCGGCGTTCATGAGTGAGCTCTGTCTGCCAGGTTGCTTGTGGGCTGAGATTAGGGTTTCCACCCACCAAATCATCGTCACGCTGGGTCACGGCACTAACAAAATCATTAAAGTCCAGTTGCGATACGTCCCGGGTAACACGCAACCGGGTCTGTTGCCCCTGGCGCGGGGAATAACTCATATTAAAATAGGGTTTCACAAAGAAGAAACTCCGATCCAGTTCGACATCACCTGTCTGTGAAATGTCGGAAATTTCCGCGCCAAGTCCAAACTCCACACTAAATGCGTTGCGGCTCCAGGTATCGCTGACGACGAAGTCACCCCTGACTTCCTTCACCTTACTGTCTGAGCCAGGTATATCAATGATGGTGGCAATACCTCCCGCAGATTCAGTCTGCAACAGGGAGCTGTCCAGAGAATTAAACGCACCTTCCATGTTTAAGCGTACCGAATGGTTGCCCCAACCCGCGTAGGTAAGCTCCAACCTGGTTATGGCCTCAAGGGTTTGCTTGTTGATTTCGTCAACCGTTAATAATTCCAAATCGCCGTCCGGGTTAAAGTCCCTTCTGCCATTAGAAGGACCCTGATCAAGGTAATACAATAAAAAAATTCCCTTTCCTATCATGTCTTCACTGAGCAAACGCTCTGCATCCAGTCCCAGGGCAAACGAAAGATTACGACGTTCGGTATCGAATACAGTATTACTCGTCTGTCCGCCCAGGGGTGTCACTGACCTTTCAAGCAACTCGTCCCTGATAACGGTGCTCAACTTGGTATTGAGCTGCACATAGTTCTCACCTATATAGGTTGAACCGTTAAAGTATCCGTTGACATCAAAACCATCAAAACCGGGGCCTCCGTCATCATCAAACCGGGCTTCGATGAGATTACCATTGGCATCGAATATGTTCTCTGGACCCCCATCACCAAAATTACTGTATCTTGCATCGGCACCAATGTTGTATTCGATATTACCTTTACGATCAATCATCGAAATACTGCCGCCAGGGGCTAGTCCGTGCCCGAATGTTTGCCTGACAAAGGTCTCCCAGCGTATTGTTGCCGGGACATCTGTCTTAAGGATGATGTTGGCCACGACTGTCTGTCCCGACAAATCGATACCACGGACCTGGCCACGAATTAGTTCGATGTAATCCACGCTGGCTGCAGGTATCCTGGTTAATATTGCTGATGGCGAATCTTGCTTGGCACTGGGGCGGCGACCATTGATGAGTACGTTACCCAGCGCAGCGCCAAAACCTCTCCTGCCACCTCCTTGTTGATCGTTAAGACAACTAAGGCAATCGCTTATAACAAAACCTGGTATCTGTGTGACCATATCCAGGGCATTATTAGGATTATATTGCTGAAAAAAGCTTGCTGGAAAATTCACGATTTCCTCTGTCGATGATGCAGATCTTTCCTGTGCAATGGAAATTCCACAAACACCTTGCAAAATTGCGGCAATAAGGACTAGCCAATGGTATTGACACTTCATATTCATCTCCGTAAAGCAATAAGCTTGTTTCTTAAAAATTCAAGATAACCACAACAACATAAATTGCAGCCCAAAATTAGCTGGGCGTGATAAAACCGCGCAATCATTACATAAAATGAAATAAATATCATTCCATATACCACAAATTGAAATAATGAAATCAGCGTTAAATATTCACCCCCATATTAAATATTTCCTTGAGTAATGTTTGGTATCCCAGGCGTAGCGTATGCGTTAATTTACTTCAAAATGTACAACTCAATCTTGATAACCAAAGAAACTTTTTTCTCACATTATATCCGCTAATCTGATAAACTCGGTATCCATATAAATATAGATGGAGTGAGTTGTGACGCAGGATAATCTACCCCCTAGTTCCGAGAAAAACACCGAAAGCGAACAAGAAATTGAACAGCCCGCAGGTTATTATCACAGTAAAAAAGACCGTATCTTCGTCAGGTCAATTGAGGGTGCATATAATCTGACTGAGGAATTAAATCGCCTTCGTGCAATGCCAAGGGTTCGTAAAGCAAAAGATATCAAATTTGTAGACGGTCCTCAGGCATACAGCCGCCATTATGTGGAACCTAAAGATGGCATAACCCAGAATTTTCATATTCATCTTGAAGAATATGGACCTGGTGGAAAATCTCAAAAACACGGTCATGTAAACGAAGCCGCATTTTATATTCTGGACGGAATTGGATATGAAATTCACGATGGCATTAAATATGAATGGAAGGCAGGGGATGTGGCTATTGTTCATAATAATTGTGTACATCAACATTTTAATGCAAGTGATAGTAAACCTGCTCGTGCGCTTGTAATCAAAACAAAACCTATGTACATGTTTATGAATATGCTCTTTCAAAAAACAGTTGAACCTCGTGAAACAACCCCAGCGCCTGGGGGTGAAGATTTCAATGTCAGAGAAGAAGAAGAAGATTTTAATCATCCAAAAGGAGGATATTAAGATGGCCTGGGATGAAAGTACTGCCTGGATTGAAGGCGAGAAAAATGACCCGCTTTATCAACATTTGTTAGATGATGCCACCACTGCAGCCGACCGTAATGCAAAACGCAAAAAAGTTGTTACACCAGCAGAAATGCCATGGGAAATGTCAAGGCAGGGTCTGTTAAAACATCTGATCAATGAAGAGATGAACACACGCATAGAAACCGTCGATGCCTATATGCAAATTATTCCTCCTGGAAGTCGCTCTGGAAAACATCGCCACCTGGCAGAAGAATGTCTTTATGTGTTAGAGGGCAAAGGATACGATCTACATCAGGACTGTGATATTGAAATTACAGATGAATATTTCTGGAAACCTCAGGATGAGGTGAAAAAATTTGAATGGGAAGCCGGTGATGTTATATATATTCCACCAAATACCATCCATCAACATATCAACGCAGATCCGGATCGCCCTGCCCGTTTAATTTCATCCACCAATCGTATATTTAAATATTGTGGCCTGAACGATGTGGAACAAGTTGAAGATGCACCAGAATATAAATCTGGCATAACGTTAACACCAGAACTGGTCCGCTCATATCTTCAAGGAAATCAGGGCGCATAACCGCATCCAGCTGTTTTTCATAACGTCTAGTATTTCTTAATGCTAGGTGCCTTACTTGCCCTAGCATCTGCCGCTACATTTGGTTTAAATAATGCGGCATTCCGACGTGGTGTGCTCACTGCCAGCGTGCTGCAAGCCATGGCGATAACCGTCCCGTTAGGCGTACCCTTGTTTACAATCGCCTGCCTGATGTTTGGTGGATTCCAGGCTATGGCGGCACTACCAACGACAGCAATAGGGTGGATGGCCCTGGCGGGTGTGGTTCACTTTATCATTGGTCGTTACAGTAACTACCGTTCTATCCGGGCTCTGGGGTCAAATCTGTCAAGTCCGATATCACAACTGAGTGTCCCCATCTCGATTATTCTAGCCATCATCTTTCTCAACGAGGTCGTCACTCCGATTCGAGTTCTCGGTTTTGTGATGGTAATAATTGGACCGACAATCATGTTACGTAAAAATAAAGGCAGCGCCCCCAGGAAATCCAGGTCTGGTTTCGAACCTGTCTATAGTGAAGGATTTTTCTGGGGCTTTATAAGTGCATTTGCCTACGGTGCCAGCCCGCTATTTATCATGAAGGGTCTAGGTAACGATGGTGATCTGGTGGACAGTATTGCAGGTGGATTTATATCCTACACATTTGCAACAATTATTATAATTATCATCGTCTTGTTTTTAGGTGGGAGATTGTTTATGCAAACGATAGATAAGACAGCAGCAAAATGGTTTATAGCATCAGGAATCATCGTCTCCTTTTCCCAGCTATTTAGATACATGTCACTTTCTATCGCACCAGTAACTGTGGTTGTACCCATTCAAAGGCTGTCTCCAGTGTTCAGGGTGATCTTTAGCTGGGTCATCAATCGCGATCATGAATTTTTTGGATTCTGGGTATTATTCGGTATTTTTATCTCTATGCTGGGTGCTATCATGCTGGCCCTGAGCACAGAACTGGTCGCCGGCTTTATGCCAGAGTCATGGGGTCCTGTCATCCGCTACAGCTGGCCCTGATATTTTACAAAATTTATCTATTTTTTTTATTATATAATTCAATAAGTTATAAATAA
>CAUZRI010000037.1:0-9927 GCA_963582285.1 Gammaproteobacteria bacterium
TCAGATGCTTCTGCTGCAGATTCCACAAGTTTTTCTCGCCATTCATTGCTACTAGATAGCATGTCTTCAGGAATTTCCTTTTCAGTAAACTTAACACCCATATTCTCATTTTCCCAATAGATAGCTTTCATCTTAATCAGGTCAATGATTCCCTCAAAATTTTCTTCTGCTCCGATAGGTAATTGGATAGGTACTGGTTGGCTTCCAAGCCGAGTTTTAATTTGTTCAACAACCCTTAGAAAATTTGCCCCGGCACGATCCATTTTATTAATAAACGCCATTCTTGGCACCTTGTACTTCTGAGCTTGGCGCCAAACAGTTTCCGATTGAGGCTCAACACCACCAACTGCACAAAATACTGCACAAGTCCCGTCCAGTACACGCAAAGACCTTTCCACCTCGATAGTAAAATCCACATGTCCAGGGGTATCAATAATATTAATTCGATGTTCAGGCAGATCCCCAGCCATGCCCTTCCAGAAACAGGTTGTTGCAGCAGATGTAATAGTTATACCTCGTTCTTGCTCCTGTTCCATCCAGTCCATAGTCGCAGCGCCATCATGAACTTCACCTATTTTGTGGGACACGCCGGTATAAAAGAGAATGCGCTCTGTTGTTGTTGTTTTACCCGCATCTATATGCGCCATGATCCCTATATTACGGTATCGATCAATTGGAGTTTTTCTTGGCACGGTTAATCTCTATGACTATATTTTATGACTACCAACGATAATGGGAAAAAGCTTTATTTGCTTCAGCCATCTTATGGGTATCTTCACGTTTTTTAATTGCATTACCACGGCTGTCTGAGGCATCCTGTAATTCACCTGCCAGCCGCAGACCCATATTTTTTTCACTGCGTTTTTTGGCTGAATCAACCAACCATCTCATCGCCAGAGCCAGACTTCTATCTGACCGGACTTCTATGGGAATCTGATATGTTGCCCCTCCCACTCGTCTGGACTTTACTTCTATAACTGGTTTCACATTACTTAACGCCTTATTAAATAATTCCAATGGATCTGCACCCTTGTTTCGGCTACTCATTTCATCAAGCGCACCATAAACAATTTTTTCTGCAGTCGATTTTTTGCCACTCCGCATGACCATATTTATAAATTTCGCCAGCACCTGATCACCATATTTTGGATCCGGGAGAATACTTCTTTTTTCAGCAACTCTTCTACGAGACATAAGTTATCTGCCAGTGATAATAGTTAAAATTTAGGACGTTTAGCGCCGTATTTGGATCGACCTTTTTTTCGATCGCCTACACCTGATGTATCAAGCGTACCTCTTACAGTATGGTAACGAACACCAGGGAGATCCTTTACCCTACCACCCCTGATTAATATGACTGAGTGTTCTTGAAGGTTATGACCTTCCCCACCAATATAGGTCGTAACTTCCTCACCGTTAGTCAACCGAACCCTTGCTACCTTACGTAGTGCTGAATTTGGCTTTTTAGGCGTAGTGGTATAGACACGCGTACAGACACCTCGTTTTTGCGGACAACCTTCAAGAGCAGGAACATTGCTTTTTTCTGGTTTGGTCTTTCGCGGTTTTCTAACCAGCTGATTTATAGTTACCATTTATTTATGTCTTAATTTCTTAAAATTAATTTTTTTCTAAATAAGCAGCACACATCTACCGCCTTACATCACAAATGCGACGTAAGCAGACGTGTGTTGGTTATAAGGTTAAGAATTCTCAGGCTACATTTATGCTGAATTTATCTAAATTCAGGCTTTCCTGAGGGCCATATGTACACAGATTAAAGTCAATCTCGACCTGTGACAAAGAGGCGCGATTCTAGTGCTTTACTTCCCATCCTGTCAAGAAATTATCCTGTTTTTTCCGTGCTTTTAAGCACTCGCCGTTCCTTGAGCCTGATCCTGGGCCGCATCTCGTAATAAATCTGTAATTTCTTCTGATTCAGTCGAATTCTCTTCCTCAGATTCAGCATTAATTAAATCTTCAGCAGTGATGGAGCCGATTTCTTTTTGAGCCCTGCGATCCGTATGATAAGAGAGCCCTGTGCCTGCCGGTACGAGGCGACCAACAATGACATTCTCTTTTAACCCTCGTAATCCATCAAATTTTCCGTTTACACTGGCTTCTGTAAGCACACGCGTAGTTTCCTGGAATGATGCTGCAGAAATGAATGATTCTGTTGAGAGCGAGGCCTTAGTGATCCCTAATAATACCGGATCATATTCTGCTCCTGTTTTTCCATTGGCTGTCATTTTTTCGTTAATTTCGAGTAAACGAGCTTTTTCGACCTGCTCTCCTTTTAATAATACGGTATCACCAGGATTTGTAATTTCAACTTTACGCAGCATTTGTCGAACAATTACCTCGATGTGCTTATCATTAATTTTCACACCTTGTAGCCGATAGACCTCTTGTATCTCATTCCTGATGTAATCTGCTAATGCATGTACACCTTTTAATCTAAGTATGTCATGAGGCATAGGTGGGCCATCAACCACAGCTTCTCCCTTTTCAACATGCTCACCTTCAAATACATTTATATGACGCCATTTTGGAATAAGTTCTTCATACTGATCACCATTTGGATCGGTAATAACCAAACGTTGCTTACCCTTAGTATCTTTCCCAAAACTAATTATTCCAGTAATTTCTGCCAGGACAGCAGGCTCCTTTGGTTTTCTTGCTTCAAATAAATCAGCAACGCGTGGCAAACCACCTGTAATGTCGCGAGTTTTCGATGATTCTTGCGGTAACCTGGCAATGACATCACCAACTTTAACTTCTTTGCCATCACCCACAGTAATAATTGCCTTTGGGGGCAATGGATACTGTGCTGGATTTTGAGTACCTGGAATCTTTAATTCCTTACCTTTCATATCAACCAACTTCACCACTGGTCTCATATCCTTGGCATGGCTTGGACGTTGTTTGGGATCAAGTATAATTATATTGGTCAGTCCTGTTATTTCATCAACATGACGATTAACCGTAACCCCATCAACAATGTCAGAGAAAACTGCTTTACCTGCAACCTCGGTGATAACCGGGTGAGTATGAGGATCCCAAGATGCAACCATTGTACCTGCTTTAACATTATCGCCATCGGCATATTTTAGGACTGCGCCGTAGGGAATTTTATAACGCTCACGCTCTCTTCCGACTTCGTCTGATAATCCAACTTCGCCGGAACGAGAGACAACAACTAATGTACCTTTATCTTGTTGAAGTAATTTCACATTGTGAAGCTTTATCGAACCACCATACTTAACTTCAATACTGTTTACAGCAACTGATCTGGATGCCGCACCACCAATATGAAAGGTGCGCATCGTCAACTGAGTACCAGGCTCGCCAATTGATTGCGCTGCAACCACTCCAACTGCCTCTCCAATATTGACTTCATGGCCTCGACCAAGGTCGCGACCATAACAACGGGTACAAATTCCGTACTTGGTTTCACAGGTAATAGCAGATCGCACTACAATCTGGTCGATTCCTACCTCATCAATCAGTTCAATCATTTTCTCATCGAGTAGTGTATTGGCAGGAATAACTATCTCTTCTGTACCAGGCTTTACATTATCTACTGCTGATACTCGCCCCAATACACGATCGGTCAAGGGCTCAATGACATCACCACCTTCAATTGTCGACGTAACAGTCACACCCAGGCTTGTTCCACAATCCACTTCTAGAACAACCAGATCCTGTGCCACATCTACAAGTCGTCGGGTTAAATAACCAGAGTTTGCTGTTTTTAATGCGGTATCTGCCAAACCTTTTCTGGCACCATGGGTTGAAATAAAGTATTGAAGTACATTAAGACCTTCTCTGAAGTTTGCCGTTATGGGTGTCTCAATAATAGAGCCATCTGGCTTTGCCATTAATCCGCGCATCCCCGCAAGTTGTCGTATCTGTGCTGCAGATCCTCTGGCTCCCGAATCTGCCATCATAAAGATAGAATTTGAAGACGGCTGTTTAACAACATTTCCTTTTGTGTCCGTTACATCATCTGTGCCGAGCTTATCCATCATTGCCTTGGCAACCTGATCATTTGTGTGGGACCAGATATCAACGACCTTGTTATAACGTTCACCGTCTGTAATCAAGCCGGATGTATACTGCTTCTCAAACTGCTTTACCTGATCTTCTGCTTTGGCAATAATCAAACTTTTTTCATCCGGTATAACCATATCTTCGATACCGAAAGATACACCTGCTCTGGATGAGTAAAAGAAACCGGTATACATCAATTTATCACAAAAAATAACTGTAGTTTTTAGCCCTTGCGTGCGATAACAAAGATTAATTAGCTTTGAAATTGCCTTTTTTGTCATCGACTGATTTATATTTGTAAACGACATACCTTTGGGTAGGATGCGTGAAAGTAATGCGCGCCCAACGGTAGTCTCTATTTTACTGAATATTTTATTCTTAGTTCCATCCTCCATATCCTCATACTGTCGAATTCGAACAACAACTTTAGCATGCAAATCGACAAACTTTCCTTCATAGGCACGATGAACTTCATCAATATCTGCAAATATCATTCCTGTACCTTTTGCAACAACCGACTCTCTGGTCATGTAATAAAGACCCAAGACAACATCCTGAGTTGGAACAATAATAGGCTCACCATTTGCTGGAGATAGAACATTATTGGTAGCCATCATTAATGTTCTGGCTTCCATCTGAGCTTCTAAAGATAAAGGAATATGTACCGCCATTTGATCTCCATCAAAGTCGGCGTTAAATGCAGTACAAACCAAAGGATGTAATTGAATTGCCTTCCCTTCAATCAACACTGGTTCAAAAGCCTGTATGCCCAACCGATGTAGTGTTGGTGCACGATTTAGCATCACTGGATGCTCACGAATAACATCATCAAGAACATCCCATACTTCGGGTCCTTCTCTCTCTACCATTTTTTTTGCCGCTTTAATGGTTGTGGCTAAACCTCTTAATTCCAGTTTACTGAAGATAAATGGTTTAAAGAGTTCCAGGGCCATCTTTTTAGGTAAACCACACTGATGCAGTTTTAAGGTAGGGCCAACTACAATTACAGACCTGCCTGAATAATCTACACGCTTACCAAGTAAATTTTGGCGAAATCGTCCTTGCTTACCTTTAATCATATCTGCAAGAGATTTCAGCGGAAGCTTGTTTGTACCGGTAATAGCACGACCACGCCGACCATTATCTAATAATGCATCTACAGATTCTTGTAACATGCGCTTTTCATTTCGCACAATTATGTCAGGAGCGTTCAGATCTAGCAGTCGCTTTAATCGATTATTTCGATTGATCACTCTCCTATAAAGATCATTCAGATCTGACGTTGCAAATCTACCACCATCAAGTGGAACTAATGGTCTTAATTCTGGAGGAAGAACTGGAAGTACTTCTAAAACCATCCATTCCGGCTTATTACCAGACTTGTTAAATGCCTCCAGCAATTTGAGCCGCTTTGTTATTTTACGCAGTTTGGTCTCAGACTTGGTTTCCGGGATCTCTCCTCTTAACGTGGCAATTTCGCTATCAAGCTCAATTGATTTTAAAAGCGCATGAATTGCCTCTGCGCCCATTTTTGCCTCAAACTCATCACCATATTGCTCAATTGCTTCCAGATAACTTTCTTCAGTTAATAGTAGCCCACGTTCTAGTTCCGTCATCCCCGGTTCTATTACTACATACGCCTCAAAATAAAGCACTCGCTCTATTTCTCTGAGGGTCATATCAAGTAATAACCCCATCCGAGATGGTAGTGATTTCAGAAACCAGATATGTGCTACAGGACTAGCCAGCTCTATATGTCCCATACGGTCACGTCTAACTTTTGAAAGAGTAACTTCTACACCACATTTCTCACAAACTACACCGCGATGTTTTAGTCTCTTATATTTCCCGCAAAGACATTCATAATCTTTTACAGGTCCGAATATTTTTGCACAAAAAAGACCATCGCGTTCTGGTTTAAATGTCCGATAATTAATTGTCTCCGGTTTTTTAACTTCGCCATATGACCATGAACGAATTTTTTGCGGAGAAGCAAGTCCGATAGCAATTTTATCGAATTCTTCTACCTGGCCTTGTTGCTTAAGAAGTTTTAGTAAGTCTTTCAAAGTTTTCTGCCTCCACTTAGGGATTTAGTTTCTTTATTTAGTATTTTAATTAATCTTGTTTCAATTCAATGTCGATACATAATGAACGTATCTCTTTGAGTAAGACATTGAATGATTCTGGCATGCCTGCTTCCATATAATGGTTACCGTCAACGATATTCTTATACATCTTGGTTCTCCCATTTACATCATCAGACTTTACGGTAAGCATTTCCTGTAAGGTATATGCAGCACCATATGCTTCAAGCGCCCAAACCTCCATCTCACCAAATCGTTGACCACCAAATTGTGCTTTACCACCTAGTGGCTGCTGAGTAACTAGACTATAAGGGCCTGTTGATCTTGCATGCATCTTGTCATCTACCAAGTGGTTGAGTTTAAGCATATACATATATCCGACAGTAATTTCGCGGTCAAACATATCACCAGTACGCCCATCAACCAGCTTTGTTTGTCCACTGCGTGGCAGGTCTGCAAGCGCTAGCATACGTTTAATGTCTTCTTCACTTGCCCCGTCAAATACTGGAGTAGCCATTGGTACACCGCCCTTTAGATTTCTGGCGAGTTCAATAATTTCATCATCATTTAACGAATCAATGTCTTCTTTCTTTCCACTCTTGTTGTAAACTTCATCCAGGAATTTTCGTACATTCTTGATTGAAGCCTGAGCAGTTAACATATTTCCGATCTTTTCCCCGAGCCCTTTCGCAGCCCACCCTAAGTGGGTCTCCAATACCTGTCCAACATTCATACGAGATGGAACGCCCAAAGGACTGAGCACAACATCTACAGGCGTACCATCAACCTGATGTGGCATATCTTCAACAGGTACAATGGTTGAAATCACACCTTTATTACCATGCCTACCAGCCATCTTGTCGCCTGGTTGAACCCGACGTTTTACTGCAAGATAGACCTTTACCATTTTTAGTACTCCAGGAGCGAGGTCATCTCCGGATGTTATTTTGGTCCGTTTTTCCTCAAATTTCTCATCAAATTCCTTACGTAACTTCTGCAATTGATGTGAAGTTTGTTCAAGCACAAGGTTTGCATCTTCATTTTGTAAATTTATGTCAAACCATTTCTCTCTCTGAATATCTGTCAAGTACTGCTTGGTAATCTTGCTACCCTTCGCTAAATCGCCAGGACCTCCATTGGCAACTTTACCAATCAAATATTTTTCAATGCGCTGATATACACCATCTTCCATGATTCTCAATTGATCGTTTAAATCTTTTCTAACCTGATTCAGTTCTGCTTCTTCGATTTCAAGTGCACGAGCATCCTTTTCAACTCCATCTCGAATAAAAACTTGAACATCGATCACTGTTCCATTCATCCCGGACGGTACACGTAGAGAGGTGTCTTTTACATCAGAAGCCTTTTCACCAAATATAGCTCTTAGTAATTTCTCCTCTGGTGTAAGTTGAGTCTCACCTTTAGGCGTTACTTTACCTACTAAAATATCACCAGGATTAACTTCAGCACCAATAAAAACAACACCTGATTCATCCAGTTTATTTAGAGCACTCTCACTAACATTAGGAATGTCCGCAGAAATTTCTTCAGGTCCAAGTTTGGTATCGCGAGCAACACAGGCAAGTTCTTGAATGTGTAGAGAAGTAAACCGGTCATCCTGTACCAGACGTTCAGATATAAGGATTGAATCTTCAAAGTTGTATCCATTCCATGGCATAAAAGCAACCATCAGATTTTGACCTAATGCAAGTTCCCCCATATCAGTTGAAGGACCATCGGCAAGGACGTCATCTTTGACAATCTCGTCACCTGTGCTGACCAGTGGCTTTTGATTTATACAAGTATTTTGGTTAGAACGTGTATATTTTGTGAGGTTATATATATCAACGCCGGGTTCACCAGCTGCAACCTCATTATCGTTTACGCGAATAACTATCCTGCCAGCATCAACAGAGTCAACGATGCCTCCTCTTTCTGCAATTACTGTTACACCAGAATCGATTGCAACAGTCCGTTCCATGCCAGTACCAACAACCGGTTTTTCTGTGCGTAGAACTGGTACTGCCTGCCTCTGCATATTTGAACCCATCAGCGCCCTATTTGCATCATCGTGCTCCAGGAATGGAATCAATGATGCAGCTACTGATACAATCTGTTTAGGAGATACATCCATGTATTCAATACAGTCAGGTGTCGACATAGTAAATTCATTTTGATTGCGACACGATATCAGTTCATCAACCAAGACTCCTTTATCATTTAAAGTTGAATTTGCCTGTGCAATCATATAATCACCTTCTTCTATGGCAGACAGGTAATCAATCTGAGTAGTAACTTTTCCTTTAATCACTTTACTGTATGGAGTTTCAAGAAAACCGAACTCATTCGTTCTTGCATATATTGCCAGGGAATTAATTAACCCAATATTCGGACCCTCTGGTGTCTCAATAGGACAAACTCGGCCATAGTGTGTTGGGTGTACATCTCGCACTTCAAATCCAGCCCGCTCACGTGTTAATCCACCCGGTCCCAGGGCTGATATTCGACGTTTATGAGTAATCTCGGATAAAGGATTATTCTGATCCATAAATTGCGATAATTGGCTGGACCCAAAAAATTCCCGGATCACCGCTGACACCGGTTTTGCATTGATAATTTCCTGCGGCATTAAACCTTCTGATTCGGCCAGACCTAATCGTTCTTTTACAGCTCTTTCCACACGAACCAATCCTACTCTGAACTGATTTTCTGCCATTTCTCCTACACTACGTACACGCCTATTACCCAAATGATCAATGTCATCGACCGTTCCCTTACCATTTCTAATATTAACAAGTGTACTCAATACGTCGATAATATCTGACGATTCTCCAAGATCCTTATGCAGTGATTTTGAATAGTTATCATTCCTTCCACTAAAAAATTTACCATCGTATACAACGCCAACACCTGTAAGTTCTTTTCGACCAACCCTTCTATTAAACTTCATCCTACCGACCGCAGATAAATCATATCTATCTGTACTGAAAAACAGATTTCTAAAGAGATTTTCAGCAGATTCTTTAGTTGGTGGTTCGCCAGGACGCATCATCCTGTATATTTCTATCTGTGCCTCAAGCTGATTCGTTGTGGTATCAATTTTCAATGTATCTGAAATATAAGGACCTCTATCAAGGTCATTGGTATACAGAGTTTCGATTTCAATACCAACATGCTCTGCTAATGTTTCTAGCATTGGCTCGTCTATAATGGTATTTGCATTTGCTAATAATTCACCCGTATCCTTATTAATTAAGTCTCTAGCCAAAACCTTCCCAATTAAATAATCAACAGGAACTTCAAGTAATTTTATTTTGGCAGCTTCCATTTGTCGAATATGACGCGAGGTAATCCTTCTGTCGGCTTCAACAATTAAATTGCCTTTTTTATCATTTATATCAAATGAAAGAATTTCACCTCTCAATCTCTCAGGGATCAGTACCAGAAAAACACCCTTCTTGGATATTGAAAAGCGATTAGTCTCGAAGAAAATATCAAGGATCTCCTGGGTTGAATAACCTAAAGAACGCAACAATATTGTAGCGGGTATTTTTCTACGACGGTCAATACGACAATAAACCATATCTTTTGCATCGAATTCAAAATCTAGCCATGAACCACGATATGGAATAATCCTTGCAGAATATAAAAGCTTTCCAGACGAATGAGTCTTACCTTTATCGTGTTCAAAGAAAACACCAGGTGAACGGTGTAATTGCGAAACAATTACCCTTTCGGTGCCATTAATTACAAAAGTTCCGTTATTTGTCATTAACGGCATTTCACCCATATA
>CAUZRI010000038.1:0-9878 GCA_963582285.1 Gammaproteobacteria bacterium
TCCCCAATGATAGGGAACCGCACCGCCACCATGGGGTATTATGAGACGTAAATCCGGGAAATCTTTAAACAGGTCGCCTTGAATAAATTGCATAAAAGCGGTTGTATCGCCATTAATATAATGAGCGCCGGTTGGATGAAAATTCGGATTACAAGACCCTGAGACATGGATCATAGCTGGCACATCAAGTTCCACCATTTTCTCGTAAAACGGATACCACGAATTGTCAGTAAGTGGCTTACCAGTCCACATCCCGCCAGATGCGTCAGGATTCAGATTACAACCGATAAAACCTAATTCGTTTACGCATCGTTCCAACTCTTCTATGGAGTTACTAATACTTACACCGGGAGATTGAGGTAACTGGCATACGCCGATAAAGTTTTCAGGATATAGTTGTGTGACCCTGTGTATCAGGTCATTACATATCTTGCTCCAGGTCTTCGACATCTGTTCATCACCAACATGATGACCCATTGCAACTGCCCTGGGTGAGAATATCGTCATATCGGCCCCACGATCTTTCAACACCTTTAACTGATTTGTATCAACGCTCTCCCTGATTTCATCATCGGAAATACTTGCCATCTTGGCCACAGGCAACGAAGGATCGTCAAAATTGGCTATTTGTGTCTCACGATAATCAAGTAACTGTTTAGGGGCAGTTGTGTAATGGCCGTGACAATCAATAATCATGTATAACCTCTCAATGTTGATATTATAAATATTTACTATGAACGATCCGGATATTTAAGACCTTTTTCCGCCAGTACAGGGCGCATATTATTCATATCCAGACCTAGTTCCCCGGCAGCATATCGTTTGCGTATTCCCGCTTCTTTTTCTTCTCGCTGTTCAGATTTTTTGAGGACGTCCGCAGCCTCTTCTCTCTCCACGACAACCACACCATCATCGTCTGCAATAATTACATCGCCTGGATTAATGGTTTGTCCCGCACAAACAATTGGTATATTGACACTTCCTAATGTTTCTTTAACTGTACCTTGAGCAGATATACATTTTGACCAGACAGGAAAACCCATCTTTTGTAGATCTGCTATATCACGGACCCCCGCATCAATTACCAGCCCCTTAACGCCTCTGGACATTAAAAGAGTGGCTAGCAAATCACCAAAATATCCTGCATCTGAATAAGAAGTTGGTGCAACCACCATTATGTCGCCTTCAACACAAAGCTCTGCTGCAACATGAATCATCCAGTTATCACATGGCGGCACAGAAACCGTTATTGCATTACCAGAGATACGTGCGCCGGAATATATTGGGCGCATAAAGGGTGCCATTAAACCCTTGCGACCTTGCGCCTCATGTATGGTTGCAACCCCGTAATGACCAAGTTCATTTACTATTTCAGGGTCTGTACGATTATATTTTTCTATAACAACGGCCATCTAGTTATCTCCCTCAAAATTTTTATAAGAACCAAACTCATCTACAAATCAATTAATATCACACAAAGTTCATTGATTAGATTTTTATATCAGATCAATCATCGAAACGATCGGTCTTAGGCGTGTATTGTATATCAGATTAATACGTGACCATGATGTCCAGTCCGATGACTGGACATCATGTAACACTTATAGAAATCGGGGAATTATTCCCAGGGCATGAGAGAGACATGGATGACTCCCTCCATCTCCGTACCACCAACTGCCTTGATGGCAAGATCCGTATCTTTCAAACCAAAACGATGAGTAGTTATCAGATCCAGTGGAAAACGATCTGTTGCCAATTGCTTCATCGCCAGTTCGCATGACAGAAAATTATGTCCACGGGCACTTTTTATGGTGATGTATTTATTCGCAACTTTACCAATGGGGAAATCCGGAAATACGCCGATTTCACCTTGAATTAACATTGTCCCACCTTTACGTTTAAGTGCCTCAATACCTGTGAGATCGGGAACTGTACCCGCCCCTGCAGTACAATCCAAAGCCACATCTACACCTTCGCCACCGGTGATATCTTTTATACGCTCAAGCGCATCTTCCTCTTCAACATTTATGGCGTAATCTGCACCTAGTTTCAAGGCAACATCCAATCTGGCCTTGTCCTTAGTGGTACCAGTAATGATAATCAATGATGCCCCTGCCTGTTTGCATGCCACCGTTTGTGACAAACCTTGCTGGCCGGGACCTTGTATCAAAACCCTGGAATCATACTCAACACCACAATCAAACAGGGCCCATTGTATACCATTGGACATAGGTGTTACGACACCAGCCAACTCTGGGGACACACCATCGGGCACCTTGTGTAGCACTGAATTCCATGGCAAATACATGTATTGAGCAAACCCGCCCCATAGGTGGGGATCACGTTCGGAGGTACTGTACCCATAACGCAGCCCTTCAGGATTTTTACGCCAATCTGTGGCCTTACAAAGTCTGTATTCACCCTTATGGCACCACTCACATTGAAAACAGGGCACATAGTGTTCAACAAAGACAAGGTCACCTTCTTTAACACCCTTTCTTTGCATGAATGTTTTACCGGCCTTGGCAATATAGCCAATATTTTCATGGCCCATGATCACCGGGTCAGAGATAGGCGGGTTGGCATAAAATTTAACATCTGTGCCACATATACCCGCAACCTCCATTTTCAAGAGCGCACCATCATCTGGTATCTCAGGCATTGGAAAATCACGAAACTCTGTTTTATGTGCTCCTGTACGAACAGCAGCAGTTACTTGTTCTGTCAAAGAAAGTCTCCCTCTAGAAAGTGGTGGGGTCAGAAATAAAACACGGCGATGATACTTAATTGAACAAAAAATTTCCAGACTATTAGTAATGCATACCCTGAAATTTATTTACTAAACAACCTACAACTGCTAGAATTCACTAAGTTTTTAGGTGTACTGTTGAGTAGAGTTGATTAATTCCCTGGACGCTGGTGAATCACCAGTAATGGCCTAATTCCCATATATACTGAATCATTGTGTTATTAGGGACTCAGTGTAGTTAAGATGATTTACTCAGGTCAACAGCGCCAAGTTGATTAAAGTTTTGTTCCATCCAAAGGTTAGTCATTACTCAAGGTTCTATCACAACTATATTAAACTTATGCATACCTGAAGTGTGAAGTCGGTTCGTTCCTCTGGTCTTTAATGTAGGAGGATAATCATCGAAATAATTTTAACGGAGATATCAATGGAGTATTACACATTATTGCTGCTAGGGGGCATGGTCGGTATGCAGCATGCGCTAGAAGCTGACCACCTCGCTGCAATGGCTGCAATGAGCGCGGGGCATACCTCGCGTAAGACATTGATCCTGCGGGGCGGAATGTGGGGACTGGGTCATACCCTGACCTTACTTACATTATGTGGCCTATTACTCTTTTGGGGAGGAACTATTTCTCTCAGAGTTCAAACATTTCTTGAGCTACTCGTTGGCGTAATGATTATTACGCTAGGAATAAATGTATTAGTGAATCTTTGGCGAAAAAGACCGCATTTTCATTTTCACCAGCATGAGACCGGAATAAATCATCTTCATGCTCATACCCATAGTTCTGAAACCGTTAAACATGAAAATAGTGTTCATCAGCATGAACATCAACAACATGGTCTGGTGCGCGCAGGATTAATTGGCATGATGCATGGAACTGCGGGATCTGCTGGATTGTTGGTACTCGCGGTCACCGCCGATACAGTCATGAATTCAATCGGCTATGTACTCGCTTTTGGCCTAGGGTCAATTATTGGCATGGCTAGCCTGTCATTTATCGTATCTTACCCGATTGGTTTTATGGATCGATGTGCGAGCTGGATAAATAGCGCTGCTATGGCGACCGTTGGTTGTGTGGCAATTATGATTGGAGCACACATATTTACAGAAAACTGGATCGCCCTTTAATTGATGAATAGTAATGATCCCAGCGAAACGGAGTATAGACACCAGTTAGTAATAGGCATTTCATTATTAGAACGTGTTGGGATAATTGATTTCAACGGACATTTCAGTATACGTCTTAGTGATGGAAATATATTGATCAATACCGGTGCTTCTGTCAGAAGTAAGCTTGATATAACTGATTTTGTCATCGTCGGACCGGATGGCGAGTTTTCAGAAGAAGACCTCAGACCTCCTGCCGAATTGCCACTTCATATAGCGATTTATCAATCACGCCCAGACGTGATGTCGATAGTACATGGACACCCCAGGTGGTCGACATTACTTACCTCTACTGGCAATAAATATCAGGTAACAATGCCACAGGGCGCTTTATTGGGAGATGTACCGACATATCCTTCACCCATGTCGGTAACTAATTCCCGAATTGCAGGCGCCATAGCAAAAAAACTTGATTGTGGCCGAGCAGCACTACTTAAGGCCCATGGCTCAGTTGTCACCGGTATCGATGTACTTGAAACAACCGTACTTGCAATATACCTCGAGCTCAACGCAGAAAGACAGGTCAGGGCAAGCATGCTGGGTACACCTTATATATTTTCCACAGAAGAAACACAGTCCTTACAAAAGGGCCTTGCAAAACGTGGATTATATGAAAAGTGCTGGAATTATTATCTGGCAAAATACAAGCTGGAGACTAATTAATTTATAAACAGGTTTTAATAACGGGAGAGTAACATGTGTGGTGATGATGATGATATTAATCATATTGATGAGGAGTTGTTCAAACGGTTTATAAAATCTGCAAGTAAGCTTGGTGTGCTACCTGATACAAAGGCGACAAATGCCCACTTAGACATTACATCCGAAAAAGACAGATCAAATTACATGGATAGTTTGTTCAAGGCCGGTCTCACCCGAGCGGTTAATGATGCAACATCGCTACACCAAGGAGACAAAATGGACGTCATCGCCGGCCAGGCAATTGTATTTGCCAGACTGTCCGGGTTATTGGCCGGACAATTTCCGCCGGGATCAGATCTGTTTCACACTATTGTTAACGCGTTAATGCAGGGACATAAAGAAGCTGAAAAATTAACATGAGATCGTTTCAATAAAGGCAATGTATCTACGCCAGTTTGAATAACCTTTAAACTTAATCATATCGTAGTTGAGACAAACTTTGTCTGACCAATACAATACAACTCCCACGTCAATCCCATTAAAAAGACGATTGCACATCTTGTTACGTGCAAGCTTTGGATATACATTCTGGCTGTTTGCAGGTTTCGCCATCTTAATGGGCATGATTTGTTACTCTGTTCTTGGTCCTGAGATATTCAAAGAAGCGGTAAGCAATGATATTGATAATCTGTTGGGCATACTTCCTAGAGTGGTTGCTGCATTAACCCTGGCCGGGTTTATCTGGATTTTGATGCCACGTGACAAATGTTCTAAATTCATAGGTCGTTATAAGGGATTGACCGGACTGATACTCGCAGAGGTCGCAGGAATAATTACGCCGGGAGGGCCTTCCGCTGCTTTCCCGTTCCTGGCGATTATTGGGCGCGCCGGCGCAGATAAGGGCATTATGGTTACTTACATTACCAGTTGGGCACTATTAGGCATCCAACGGGTTCTGGTTTGGGACTTGCCTTTTATGGGGGCAGAAATTACAGCAACAAGATTCCTGGTCAGTTTACCTTTACCTATCATTGCCGGATTAATTGCACAACAATTGCCCTTAAAAATAAAACTGGGCGGGGATTCGGAGAAGCAATGATGAGTCCAGTTATGATTATTATTTTTTTATTACCAGTTATTCTTGGCGCATATGCCTATTCCCGTGGTGATGAAAGTTTCAAGAAGGGATTGATTCGTGGCCTTGAACAACTCGTTATAATTTTACCTCGAATGATTTGTGCGTTGATAGGGGCAGAATTTCTTGCACTACTCATACCTTCTGAAGTAATCAGCCAGTACCTGGGAAATGATGCTGGCCTGGTGGCAATCCTAATTGGGTCATTGGCGGGACTGATGGTACCTTCCGGTCCGGTAATCTCATTTTCCATCGCTGCAACATTTGCAAACGCTGGAGCATCTATGCCTGCTGTAATAGCATTTCTTACTGCCTGGAGTATTTTTAGTGCGCACCGGATACTAATCTATGAAATACCATTATTAGGGGTATCTTTCTTGCGAGTCCGGGCATTGTCGGTATTGATATTACCGGTTTTATCCGGGCTCCTGGCGATGCTTGCTATTAACCTGATTACTTAATGAATACGTTTAGGCGAATTTAACCAACGATCAATTCTTCTGTATCTGCAAATATAATTATTCATAAACAACATCTTCTTGTTTGGATTACAAGAAAAAACCTGAATTAAGCAGAAATCTTATACCGAGGCGTGTGGCTCACCTTCTTTAACACGTAAGGCCTCTTTTGCCCCTTCTTTAAAAGCCTCCTCTCTTGGTAACAAAATCGAAACTGAGCGAACCTTTTGCGACTCTGGGTCGACGCCTTGGGGAATTTCACCTTTTTTCTCCAACGCCTCTATTGCATCAAATATTTTGCGACGCGACAACATGATGCCACGGTCAGTGGGGGCCAACATTTCTTTGGTGCGATCACAAGTACCGCCCCATGAAATACGTTCACCCGTTTTAGGATCAATTCCTGCCATACTTTCCTGTAACGATGAATCCTGAATTGCGATACCCTCAACACCACTATAAGTCGAACCGTTTTTCTGCGCTTCACGGTCCATCAGATAATCATTAGCCATATTGGCCTTGGGAATAAAAGTGTCCGGGGTATACTCACAATGAATACCCTTGCCCTGTTCCATGGACCAACGCTCCTTTTCTGTAAGATCCCTATTAGGCTTATAATCAAAACTCCAGGCCCAGCAATTTTTATCATCAATAGGTACCCAGAAATGCCCATGTACCGGGTAATCACCCCGTGGGGGAACCATGGTAAAACACGGCATCAGCCAGGGAGTAATGCGCCAGTAATATTGGTCATCTTCCGCATTTCTTCTGGCTCCGATTATCAATCCACCATCATAATCTTCCACCTCGAAAACCGGTTTCAAATCTGAGAGATTATATTCATTTCCCTTGGTGCCTTTAAATAATGGATCGGTATTAAGATTACTACTATGTAAAAAAGAAACATGGCTGGAATCAATACCACCTTCCAGACCTTGTAACCAGTTACTTTCCTGTATACGTTTGGAAACAAATCGTTGACCCGATGGCAGAGTACAAAATTCGTATTCTGGTAGTGGTGGTTGTTTCTTAGGGTCACCCATATATGTCCATAATATGCCGCCCTTTTCAACCAAAGGATATGACTTTAACTTTATGTTTTTGGCATATTCTGGTGATTCAGATGGTACGTCTACACACTGACCTGTAATGTCATATTTCCAACCGTGATATGGGCAACGCAATCCATTATCTTCTGTACGTCCAAACCAGAGTGATACACATCTATGGGCACAAAATTCATCGATCAAACCTAACTTGCCTTCGCTATCTCGAAAAGCCACCATGTGTTCAGACATTAATTTTACACGCACAGGCGGACAATCAGCTTCTGGTAATTCCTCTGCCAATAGTGTGGGCACCCAATAACAACGAAACAGATTTCCCATAGGGGTTCCTGGCCCTGTTTCACATATCAAGTCATTTTTATCTTTAGTTAGCATCGATCAAGACTCCTATTTACATCCAAAATAATTCAATTTATCTAAAGGCCTGCAGTCATTTGTATGTATCCGTTTTGATGTCCTACTCCATTATTATACCGGGATATAGTGTAGAATTGACTACCTGCGAGGTCTATTCCTAGATTGGAATACTAGATTTATATTATCATTTAACGTACATCGCCACAATAATATGCATTGATATAATGTGATTTTTCACATGTTAAATTTGGAATAAATTGAGTCACACGGCATGGAAAAGTAAAACTAAAATTTAAAAATATCAATTCCAGATTTTCTTTTAGGTATTCAGATACACTATATATACGGTATATGCTAATGCATGGAAACTGATATCATTTCCGAATACACTTCATATTTCCATCTTATTATCAGATGAAAATTGTTGTACTGGAAATGGAATGATCAAATCAACTATTTTAGCTAATAAGTTTGAACTTAGACAACTTACGGGGAATTAGGAATGGCAGAAAAAGTAACAATACCACTACTACAGGATATGAAGAATAAAGGTGAGAAAATTGTAGGCGTGGTCGCCTGGGATTATCACATGGCCCACATTGCCGATCGTGCCGGCGCTGATATCATCTCGGTCGGCGATACAGTCGGGCTCAATATGTGGGGACAAACTAATCCACTTGAGATCACCATGGACCAGATGATCACTGTAACCCAGGCAGTGCGGCGGGGAACCAAACGCGCATTGGTAAGCGCCGATTTTCCCTATGGCCCATTACAGGAAGGTGCCGAGGCCGCTGTACGGGCAGGAATACGCATGGTCAAGGAAGCCGGTATTGATGTGATCAAACTCGATGGTGCTGCGGACTTTCCCGAAGCAGTCACAGCGTTAACCCGTGCTGGGATACCTGTATGGGCCCAGTTTGGTATCACCCCACAGACCGCACTGAAATATGGCATGGATTATTCCGCGGTCTCCAAACCCGGTGTCGAGGTCCCCTCTGCAATGCAGGAACATCTGGTCAATGAGGCGAAAATGCTTGAGGAGGCCGGGGCAGTAATGCTGAATTTTACCAATTCCGGACCTGTAGTTGGTCCGGTAGTAACAGCTGCAGTTTCTATCCCTGTGATCGGCGGCCTCGGCGGAGGCCCCTGGTTGGACGGCCGCGTACGACTTGCGAATACGGCTATTGGGTATGGCGTAAAATTCCTCGACGATGATCGTGACACCTATGCAAATGTGTCACGCTCTATACTGGATGCGCTGTCGACGATGATATCCGAGGCGCGTGCTGGCCAGCAGATTAAAAACGGTGCCCCAATAAAGAAATAAGCGAGATCAACATGCCAACAACGATAATTGACGGAATTAAAACAAACTTTGAAGTCCATGGAGATGGCCCACCTCTGCTGATGTATTCTCCAGGTGGATTTGATGCCTCATTGGATAAATGGTCGAACCTGGGTGTCTATGCCCGTATAAAATTACTGGATCACCTCCCTGATAAATATACATGCATTATTTTTGATCGACGGGAAACCGGATTGTCCGGTGGTCGCGTTAAACGAATTACCTGGGATGATTACGTAGTACAAGGTAAAGGACTGTTAGATCATCTGGGATTCCAAAAGGCACATTTACTTGGTGGCTGCATGGGTGTTTGTCCGGTGACTGCGTTTTCGGTCAAACACCCTGAGATGGTGTTAAGTCAAATTCTATATTGGCCAGTAGGTGGGGTTAAATTCAGGATTAGAGGACATGACAGATTTAATACCCACCTCGCCCTGATTGAAGACAAAGGTCTGGAAGGCGTTATTGAACTTGCAAAAAATACTGAGTCAGGCTTTGGTAAGGATCCACGCGTTGGTCCCTGGGCACCGGTAATACGCACTGATAAAGACTTTGCTGATCAATATGCAAAACTAGACGTTGAGAAATACAAGCTGATTATCAAGAGTATGTCCCGTACCTTGCTGGACCGCGATACCGCGCCGGGCGCGGAGCCTGAAGACTTGTTGCAGTTGAATGTCCCAACATTAATCGTACCGGGTAAGGACATCGCCCACTCTACCGCAGCAGCAAGATTTCTGGAGGAATGTATACCCGGAGCTGATTACTGGGACATTCCCCCAGGCGATCAGAACGAAGAGAATGTTCCGGATAGATTATTGAATTTTCTGGATCAGGTCTCTTTTCAGTAGCGGGGCTCGTGGCTCGTGGCTCGTGGCTCGTGGCTCGTGGCTCGTGGCTAAAATTATTCAGTCACTGGTATTTCGTCGTCAAGCTATTAAATCGAGA
>CAUZRI010000039.1:0-9848 GCA_963582285.1 Gammaproteobacteria bacterium
AATTTGGATCCGAATCTGTCAGTTACGCACCAGCCTCAAATGAACCTTTGTTTGGCGACGACGTTGCAAAAGATCTTTACTGGGACCTAACCTCCGTTTCTGCATTATTTATCCCTGACATTGATCTGGATATTCTTATGGCTTGTATTCGTAATCGATTGGGTGATAAAAATATCAAAGGTCATAGTATAGAGCTCATTTCTGATAATAGTTGGGGAGAAAGTTATAAATCCGGATTTCAACCTATTGTCTTTGCTAACAAGTTATGTATTTGTCCAAGCTGGCTTAATAAACCAAAAGACATTGCCCACGTTATAGAATTAGATCCGGGTCTTGCTTTTGGTACGGGTACGCATGCAACTACTGCATTGTGTCTTGAATGGTTAGCGAATCAACAGGTCGAAGGGCTCAGGGTAATTGATTATGGCTGTGGTTCAGGCATTCTTGGTATTTCTGCAGCGTCGTTAGGTGCTCGTCAGGTTGACTCGGTGGATATAGATCAGCAAGCCCTGGATGCAACAAATAGAAATGCCATTCAAAATGGACTTGAAAGCAGAATAAATACCATATCACCAGATCACACAATTCCAGAAATGACGGATATTTTGATTGCTAATATACTGCTTAAACCATTACTTGACCTGGCACAACGATTTAAATCACTGCTGGATGTAGACGGAAAAATAGTACTATCTGGAATTCTGGCCTCACAAGTTGAGGAATGCCTTAAAACTTATAATTCATGGTTTGATATGATGGATCCTGTGTATCAAAATGAATGGGCAATGTTGTCTGGCATTAGAAATAAGGTGAGATAGTAATGTGATTACTGATTGCCCTTCGTGTTATCGACAGTACCGTGTATATGCTTGGCAATTATCTGCAGCCAAGGGTCTGGTGCAATGTGGGTATTGTAGCGAACAATTTAATGCAGTTGAGCGCCTATATGATAGACCACTATCAAGTACTGAAATCCCAGAGCCAATAATTATTGCCTCAGAAGATGAAGTAGATGACGAGCCGCATTTTGAAATCCCTGCTATTAATCCAGCTACCGAGGAGATAAAAGTTGTTGAACAAATTATTTCTGAAGATTTAAGCGAGAACAGTAAATTACCTTCATCTCATAAAGACTCAATACTGGACATCAATCAAGCAGAACTTAGCCAGGAATTACTCAAGTATGATGAAAAATCAGTATCAATTTGGAGATCAATAATCTGGAGTGTTGGCATTTTGACGCTAATGTTGTTTATTTTGGTGCAGCTGGCCTGGTTTAATCGAGATTGGTTACTAAATAAATACCCGGAATACAGACCTTTTGTGAGGCAGGTTTGTAATCAATATGATTGTGAACTAATTCGAAAGCGTGACCTTACGTCAATTGTTCTGTTAAATCGGGACGTAAGAGATCATCCACGTTACTTTGGTACTTTGTTGGTGAATGCAACAATTGAAAATCAATCTGATGGTGTACAACCCTACCCTGGAATACGCCTGGTTTTGTATGATACTGATGGAACTGTAACTGGTTATAGAGTTTTTAAGCCACCAGAATACCTGGATGTTAGTGTTGATTTAGAAAAGGGTATGCCAGCTAAAATCCCTTTACACCTGGTATTGGAAATTACCGGTGATACAGATACAGCAGTAAGCTTTGAATTTCATTTTATTTAATTTGTATCTGTTTATACCAAAGAATTTCCTGTGCTTAGAAGAAGTTAAGGCCGATATCTGGATGATTTTTTAATTCAATTTATTTCCAGAGAAAAATTTATTAAAGCAATGCTTTTCATGCCAACAATTCCTCGCTATTATTATCCCTCTTCAAAAACCGCCACATAACTAAATTAATAATAAGCGGTGCAGGATGATCAGTAAAATCGAATCAGTGAACAGAAAAATTCTACTTGCCCCTATGGCTGGTATTACAGATAAACCATATCGAGATATTTGTCGCGAAATGGGTGCGGATGGATGTGTATCAGAAATGATAACTTCCAATACCAATCTGTATAACAGCAGAAAGTCAAAGTTTCGAAGAGATTTTTCTGATGAAATGTCACCGAGAATAGTACAAATTGCTGGTGCTGATCCGATGATGATGGCAGAAGCGGTAAGAATTAATGTTGGTGAGGGGGCAGATATTATTGATGTAAATATGGGTTGTCCTGCAAAGAAAGTTTGTAATGTAATGGCCGGATCCTCTTTGCTCAGAAATGAAAAACTGGTTGGTAAAATTCTGGATCAGGTTGTCAGCGCTTCAGCGGTGCCTATTACTTTAAAAATTCGTACGGGTTGGGATAAAGACCATAAAAACGCGGTTAAAATAGCAAAAATTGCCGAGCAGGCGGGTGTGCAGCGAATCACCATCCATGGTCGCACTCGTGCCTGTCGATTTACCGGTAATGCTGAGCACGATACTACTGCACAGGTCAAAACTGAGGTATCAATTGAGGTTTATGCTAATGGAGATATTGGTTCAGCAGAGGAGGCAGTTCGTGTGTTGAAATATACAGGCGCGAATGGTGTGATGATAGGTAGAGCTGCTATTGGAAATCCTTGGATATTCTCAGAAGTAAGAAAGTTTTTTGAATCCGGTGAAAAATATGGAAGACCATCATATCAGGATATGATTGACATTATTACAATGCATTTACGTGCGATCTATCTACACTATGGTGAATACACTGGTGTTAGAATCGCTCGCAAGCATATTATAAAATACTGTAAACTGCTCCCCGGTTTTGATTTATATCGTAAAAAAATTAGTAATGAAGAACAATGTGAATTACAACTACAACAGGTTAAAGACTGCCTCTATATGGCAGAAAATTTGAGTATCGCTGCATGACTCCAAAGAAAAAAAATAAAAACGTCAATACAACCAAACTTAAGGTAAATAGCTCTGGTTGCTTGAGTGATAATGTTAGTCTGGCTATGGAAAAATATTTTAAAGATCTCGATGGTCATGAACCTGCGGATCTATATCAATTAATTTTGTCTCAAGTAGAGGTCCCGCTATTTGAATCAGTGCTCGACTACACGGAAGGTAATGTTTCACGGGCAGCAGATGTTCTCGGATTAAATAGAGGAACCTTAAGAAATAGACTTAGTAAATATGATATAGGTTAACTTTCTTCGTATTTCCCCTTTTTTATCGCAGTAAATCAATAATTAAAGGAATCAAATATAATGTCAGTTGTAAAACGTGCCCTCGTCAGTGTTTCCAATAAAACAGGCATAATCGAATTTTGTAAGGAACTCGAGAAGCTGGAGATAAGCATACTTTCAACTGGTGGAACAGCCAAATTATTACAAGACAATAACGTGAAAGTTATAGATGTATCTGAGTACACCGGTTTTCCAGAAATTATGGATGGGCGTGTTAAGACATTGCATCCTAAAATACATGGAGGGTTATTAGGTAGGCGGGGCATTGATGATGAAGTAATGCAGCAACATGATATTAATTCTATTGATCTTGTTGTTGTTAATCTCTATCCATTTGAGGCAACTGTAAGCCGATCGGATAGTACTTTTGATGAAGCAATAGAAAATATTGATATTGGTGGTCCGACGATGTTACGAGCGGCTGCTAAAAATCATGCCTATGTTGGTGTAGTGGTTGATAGTGCTGATTACGAAAAAGTTCTAGTTGAACTTAGAGAAAATCAAGTTAAGCTTTCAGATTCGATACGGTTTTATTTAGCTCAAAAAGTTTTTTCTCATACGGCTAATTACGACGCTGCAGTGTCGAATTATCTGGGTAGTATGGAACAACCAGGTACATATATTGATTATCCAAAAACTTATTCTATGCAATTTAAAAAATTGCAAGACCTTCGTTATGGTGAAAATCCGCACCAAACAGCCGCCTTTTACAGCGAACATATTGCACAAAAAGGGACGCTTTCCAATGCTATCCAATTACAAGGTAAGGAATTGTCGTATAACAATATTGCTGATACTGATGCAGCTCTTGAATGTGTCTTTGGTTTTAGTGATCCAGCTTGCGTGATTGTTAAACATGCGAATCCATGCGGAGTTGCAATTGGAGATTCTATTCTTTCAGCATATGAAGGTGCATATGTAACTGACCCGGTTTCTGCTTATGGTGGCATAATTGCTTTTAATAGAAAGCTGGATGTCGACACTGCCAAGGCAATTATAGACAGGCAGTTTGTTGAGGTAATTATTGCCCCTGAAGTTGATGATGCGGTACTGGAGATTACATCGGCCAAATCAAATATTCGCATCTTATCTATAGGCTATCGAGAAAACGAAATGCAACAACTTGAACTAAAACGGGTAAGTGGTGGTTTGCTGGTTCAGGATAGTGATGTGGGAAAGATAAGTTCTGCCGACCTAATTACGGTAACGAAACGTGAACCCACAGTAGAAGAATTAAAAGATTTACTGTTTGCGTGGCATGTCGTCAAATATGTTAAATCTAATGCAATTATCTATGTAAAAGGACAAACGACAGTTGGTATAGGTGCAGGTCAAATGAGTCGAGTATACAGCGCAAGAATTGCAGCAATTAAGGCAGAAGATGAGGGGCTGGAGGTTAACGACGCTGTTATGGCGTCGGATGCTTTTTTCCCGTTCCGTGACGGTATAGATTCGGCTGCAGATGTAGGAATAACTGCTGTAATACAACCTGGTGGGTCAGTTAGGGATAAGGAGGTTATAGCTGCTGCAGATGAGCATGGAATGGCAATGGTATTTACCGGCATGAGACATTTCAGGCATTAACAGGGGATTATATTCTGGATGAATAATATTTTTTTAACATGTGTGCTGGTACGAGGTACAAAAATATTGGAGTACATGTCGATTAAATTTACCGCAGTTAAATTCCAGATATTCAAAACCAGGACGAGAGGATATATGACAGAATGCTTGTTGAAAATTTCCAGAGTTATAAATATTTGTGGATATCTCTCGTCCATTGCCCCTGACCTCATGCGGCGATGAACGTACTAATCGTTGGTGGAGGCGGTAGAGAACATGCATTGGCATGGAAATGTGCGCAATCTGTTGATGTTGAAAGAGTCTATGTGGCGCCAGGCAATGCAGGTACGGCCCATGAGTTAAAATTGATAAATATTGATATTGCAGCAGATGATACCCGGGCGCTAATCGAGTTTGCGCAGGATAATCAAGTTGGCCTAACAATTATTGGTCCTGAAGGCCCATTGGTTTCTGGCATTGTAGACGCATTTGGTCAAGCGGGTTTGCCATGTTTTGGACCGAGCCGGGATGCTGCCATCCTTGAAGGTTCAAAGTCTTATACAAAGAATTTTTTAAAACGTCACAACATACCCACTGCAAGGTATCAGGTCTTCGAAGATCTTGAGAATGCAAAGTCTTACATTCATGAGCAGGGAGTCCCGATAGTTATCAAGGCAGATGGACTGGCAGCGGGTAAAGGTGTAGTCATCGCGAACACCTTAGATCAAGCTCAAGAAACAGTTGATGATATGTTGTCGGGAAATAAGTTTGGTGAGGCGGGTCACAGGGTTGTCATTGAAGAATATCTTGAGGGTGAAGAGGCCAGTTTTATCGTGATGACAGATGGCAATACGATCCTGCCAATGGCCACATCCCAGGACCATAAGGCTAGAGACGAAGGTGACAAAGGCCCTAATACCGGCGGGATGGGTGCCTATTCGCCTGCACCAGTGATCAACGAGAATATGAATGACAGGATCATGAAAGAGGTGATAGAACCGACAATTACGGGCATGAAACAAGATGGGCGTACCTATACAGGATTCCTCTACGCAGGATTGATGATATCAAATCAAGGCGATATTAAGGTTTTGGAATATAATTGTCGGTTTGGTGATCCGGAAACACAACCAATAATGATGCGACTAAAAAGTGATTTAGTTGGATTATGTGTGGACGCATTAGCAGGAAATCTAGTCCAATCATCAGCAATTTGGGATGACAGGGTTGCGCTAGGTATCGTCGCTGCTGCCGATGGTTATCCTGATAACCCATGTAAGGGAGATATAATCTCCGGACTGGATTCAGATTTAGGAAATGAAGTAAAAATTTTTCATGCTGGAACTGCACAGATTGACGGTAATATAACTACCTCTGGCGGGCGAGTACTTTGTGTTACTGCCCTGGGGCAGAATGTAACCGAGGCTCAACAAACTGCTCTTTCTGCAATTGACAGGATCCATTGTAGGGGGATATTTTATCGCCGAGATATCGGTTATCGTGCTATACAACGAGAACAATCTGGTAAAAAGAGTTAAGAATAAAAAACTTAGGCGATGATACTTCAGGGAAATTGTCAATAAATTATATCGCCCCGATTCAGAGCATAATTTGGATTAATGTGAATTATCTCAGGAAAATAGGCTATAAGAGTTGGCTTTGCATTATTTCCATTGCATAATTGCTTACATAGGGGAAATATATAAGCGGTTGACCTAATTTTGAAATAACACTGGCATATGGACTAATAACGTAAAATTAATTGATGTAAATCACGAGGAGATAAAATGGCTAATACAGTTTCAACTAAACAAACAAAATCTCAGATTTTGAGCAGTCTTGCAGATGATTCAGGGTTGTCAAAAAAAGAAGTAACAACTGTCCTGGATGCCCTGGCCGGACTTGCCCATGCTCATTTGAAAACAGGTGGATCAGGTGAATTTACCGTGCCTTCATTAGGTATAAAGTTGAGAAGAGTTATCAAGCCTGCACGGGAAGCAAGAAAGGGAACAAATCCATTTACTGGTGAAGAGATTATGATTAAGGCCAAGCCAGCATCAACAAGTGTCAAGGCAACTGCATTAAAGGCCTTGAAGGATGCCGTAGCTTAAGCTATTTAATATCTGCTAGTAAGGCCATTTTTCTTGGAAAAATGGCCTTTTTTTATTCCCAATTTAAAAAATTAGATAGTAATTGCATGCCTGCACGTTGGCTTTTTTCGGGGTGAAACTGTACGGCAAATATATTATCGCGGGCAATTGCAGAGGTAAAACACACTGCATAGTTTGTCGTTCCAGATGTATCGACAATTAGCTCAGGCTGTACATAGTAACTGTGTACAAAGTAAAACATTTCACCAGAACTAATATTTTTCCATAATGGGTGATCATGAGACTGTTCTACATTATTCCAACCCATGTGTGGGATTTTGTAATTATCGCCATTGTCGTCACTTTGTCCTTTAGGGAAATGAATCACCTTTCCGGGAATTATGCCGAGCCCATCAACACCACCATCTTCTTCACTGGATTCCATCAGCGCCTGCAGGCCCAGGCATAGTCCAAGATAGGGTTTTGATTTAAGGCATTCAATTAATACCTTGTCCAGATTCTTCTCCTGCAGTGAATTCATACATTGCCTGATAGCGCCTTGACCAGGAAAAATTATCCGATCAGCGCCAAGTATCTGGTCAGCCTTATCGGTGACAATTATATTGAATTTACCTTCAGACTCATGCTCAATGGCCTTGATGACTGAGCGCAAGTTACTTGCACCATAATCAATTACTGCGACAGATTGCATGTGAATTATTTAGCGTTCAAAGCGATCCTTTGGTAGAAGGCGTTATTCCCTTCATCTGAGGGTCAAACCCCACTGCCATTCGCAGCGCTTTACCAAAGGCTTTAAAGGTAGTTTCGGCAATATGGTGCGCGTTACGTCCCTTAATACAATCTATGTGTAGCGTAACAAGACCGTGATTTACAAATCCCTGAAAGAATTCAAACAATAGATCCACATCAAACTCCCCTATCCTAGCTCGTGGATAATTAACATCATATTCAAGGCCTGGTCTACCAGAACAGTCCAAAACAACGCGTGACAAGGCTTCGTCAAGTGGTACATAGGCGTGCCCATAACGAAATATTCCCTTTTTATCTCCTATGGCCTGAATAAATGCCTGACCTATAGTGATACCTATATCTTCAACGGTATGATGCGAGTCTATCTCGAGGTCACCTGTAGCCTCTATGGTCAGATCTATCATCCCATGGCGCGCTACCTGGTCCAGCATATGTTCCATGAAAGGGATGCCGATATTTAGTTTAGACTGTCCGCTACCATCAAGATCCAGTTTTACGGATATACTGGTCTCCTTTGTTTGCCGATTGACAGTCGCATTACGTCTTTTTGCCATGATTTGACCCTGTACAATTTAATGATGTGTAACAATATCATATGATGCAGTAAATAGTATTATCAGTACACATGATTATTATGAAATACAAGCACATAGATATGAATACAATGGAAAAAATTAAAGACATCAAGCAATACCTGTTAGGGTTACAGGACAGGATATGTAATGAGTTGCAGGCGTTGGATGGCCTCGCTACATTTCATGAAGATGCCTGGAATCGTGATGCAGGAGGAGGGGGGCGTACACGGGTGTTGTCAGGAGGCAGGGTATTTGAACAGGGAGGTGTTGCCTTTTCTCATGTTCAGGGCGATGCATTGCCTGCAGCAGCAACGGCCAAACGTCCTGAAATTGCAGGTCGAAGCTTCCAGGCCCTGGGGCTATCATTGGTAATCCATCCTGAAAATCCATTTGTTCCTACCTCGCATATGAATATAAGATTTTTTATTGCTGAAAAGCAAGGCGAGGCGCCAATATGGTGGTTCGGAGGTGGATATGATTTGACCCCCTATTATGGATTTACAGAAGATGCCAGGCATTGGCATCAAACTGCATGTGAAGCATGTAAGCCATTTGGTGATGCAATCTACCCTCGCTTCAAACAATGGTGTGATGAATATTTTTATATACCACATAGGCAGGAACAAAGAGGTATAGGTGGTATTTTTTTTGATGATTTGAATGAGTGGGAGTTTGACCGATGTTTTTCTTTTATGCAGAGTGTTGGCGATAGCTATCTGCATGCATATACACCCATCGTGTCTAAACGCAAGGATTTACCCTATAGCGCAGCACATCGTGAATTTCAACTTTACCGTAGAGGTCGTTATGTGGAATTTAATCTGGTCTATGACAGGGGTACGCTATTTGGTCTACAAACAGGTGGACGTACTGAATCAATTCTAATGTCACTTCCTCCAAATGTAGCCTGGAAATATAACTGGCATCCTCAGCCCGGGACAGAGGAGTCCAGACTATATGAGGACTTTTTGCAACCGAGAGACTGGTTGGATGGTGAGGGGTAAGTAGAATACATCGCTAGTTACTCATTGCTCGTTACTCGGGACTCGGGACTCGTAAAACAACAGCACTGCGGTAACTGTTAGACCGTTACGAAATTTTTTTATATGGACAGAATCAAAAAAGAAATGGTTAGATAATGATTAAAGGAAGTAGAAAATTATACTGACGAGCCCCGAGCCCCGAGCCCCGAGCCCCGAGCCCCGAGCCCCGAGCCCCGAGTTATACCTGCAACCAGAATGTTACTGGACCGTCATTGGTAAGAGATACTTGCTTATCAGCAGCAAAACTTCCGGTTTCGACTTTACTGTGACAAGCTATTGCCTCACGTACCAGATAGTCAAATAATTCCCGTCCAAGGTCTGGTGGGGCAGAATTACTGAAACTTGGACGCAAACCTTTTTTTGTGTCGGCATGTAGGGTGAATTGAGGGATCAGCAATAAATCACCATTAACATTCTTAAGACCCAGGTTCATTTTGCCTGTTGTATCTGCAAAAATACGGTATCTTAATATTCTATGTAGCAGTTTGTCAGCTGACTGTTTTGTGTCGGTTTTTTCTATCCCGATCAAGGCCATAATTCCATGCCCAATGCTGGAGATTATTTGATTATTAATTGAAACTTGGGCGCGAGTAACCCTTTGAATAAGGCCAATCACTAAAATAAAAAAGAGG
>CAUZRI010000040.1:0-9808 GCA_963582285.1 Gammaproteobacteria bacterium
GTTTTCATTTTGATTCAGAACATAAAATACCGGCCCAAGGTTGGGATCTAAAGAAGCAATTTCAATCGAATCAGATTCCGGTACCCAGGCGATATAGGTTTCATCATTAAAATAGATAGCACGGGGGTTATTGGCACGGATTGCGCCGACATTCAAACTGGTATCAGAATAAACGAGGACTTGTGACGCTGGATCGATATGAAGTGTATTGAGCAAGTCACCAAGAAAACCATGTGGTGCGTTATATGATAAAGACTGGGTACCATTACTGATCTCCCGCTGTAGCTTTGCCACAGGATCTTCAGGCATTCGGGTCGAGTATCCT
Organism: Gammaproteobacteria bacterium; assembly: GCA_963582285.1. Classification (GTDB taxonomy): domain Bacteria; phylum Pseudomonadota; class Gammaproteobacteria; order Eutrophobiales; family Eutrophobiaceae; genus Eutrophobius. The sequence continues at coordinate 326 of CAUZRI010000040.1, forward strand.
ATCACCGGATATTCGCGGTCATAGATTAATTGCCCTTCCTGGGGCAATAGTTGTGCTACTAGAGAGTTTTCAGCTTCTAACAGTGACTGGGCGTTCGCCTTACTGATGAATAGATGTGATATCAGCAAAAGACATACAAATAAATAATTATAAAAATTAATTGTAGGGTAAGCCATGTTACAACAGGAGGATTTCATCAGCATCACCGGTCATCATAATACTTTAAAACGATGACCGGTGATGTGTTATATCTAATTTACTCTGCGGATAAATACGCTGCCAGGTTCGCAATATCATCATCTGACAATGAAGCTGACATTGGCTGCATCGTGGCATTTTGGCGCTCACCACTTTTGAAAGCATTTAGCTGTTCACTAATGTAGGCCTCTTCAAGACCTGCTAACTTTGGAAACATGGCAGGCATGGCGCTGTTACCTGATGGACCATGGCATCCCATGCATCCCATGCCGGAATAAGTAGATTCACCAGCTGCAGCATCAGCTGCCTGGGCATTTGAGAAACCGAACATCAGAACTAATGATACGAGCGCTGATAAATAGCTTATTTTTTTCATTATTTTTCCTCTTTAAGAACTTACAAATTTAACAATCTGAAAATGAGATTTCAGCCTGGTACAAAAAAGCATTATAAACGTATCTGTCAAAAAGTGTTGGTAGAATCATATCAAAACTACTTAAGCCAAGAAACCATTTAAGTAAGATACATATTACGACACTTACAATGCCTTACCGTTCAAAAAAATTGCCACGAAAATCACAACTAATACTGTAAAATTAATGAGATATTGTGGAATTTGTGATAGATATCACATTCAGGTAACTGATGGAGATGTGACTGGATCCTTCCAGGTCTTAATCAACAGACCCTTTATCGACAATTGTGCCTGCAAATTCAGATGCCCCAGCTTCAAGTAAAACTTTCTCGATTTCTTCATTGGCACGAGGACGACGATATCTGTCATCGTATCTACCAACGGGGATATTCCTGTAATAGCGAACCTCTGGATCACCCATGGCTATCATTAATGGTGTCATACCATATCGATCGCTCTGATCAAGGTTTACACCGATATCAGCCAGGAAATGTATCATTTTTGACCATCCTAGCGTAACAGCAAAGTGAGTGATGTTTCTGCCATCAATCTTTCCAGCACCAGGACCATTTTTTGCGCGGTTATCCGTTAATTGGACATTGACATCAATATCACCGAGAGATAATACATATTTTGTTAATTCAATTGCCTCTTGCTCATCACGGACAGCTTTTTCTGCCCCTGCTCCAGCAGCAAGCATAAATACTGTTGCACCACCAATGGTTTTGACATCAGTATTTACCCCATAGTCTACAAGTATGCGCAATGATTCCATATCTCCCGAGGCTGCAGCAAGCAGGGCGGTTGTTGAACCTACAATATCGATTTGAGAAGGATCTTCCATTCCCCTTGCAAGGAATGGATTGTCCAGGAATGACCATGCGTGTTTAACGCGCATCTCCGGGTCAGCACCGTGTTCGAGTAATGCCATCAACAAGTGGGGCATGTTTTTTCTTTCCCATCCATAAGAATCTGTTTCTGTAGGGGCCCAGTTATTCATAATCATAACCCCTTCATGCAATGCAAAATGAAGCGGTGTAAGCCCATAAGCATCCTGAATATTAGGATCAGCTCCTCGTTCTAGCAGATACATGGCCAGTTCTTCATGACTTCCAGCAGTGGCTATCACCAATGCACTGCCTTCTTCTTTGGTAGCAAAATTTATATCTGCCCCGGCGTCCAATAATATTTTTGTTGATTCTAAGTCACCTTGCTGGGCTGCAAATAATAATGCAGTAAAGCCACCTGTTGCTTCCCTAAAACGTAATGTGGAGGGAAAGTTTTGTCCCATTGAACCCGGTGTTTTAACCATGAAAGGTTCAGGTTCTGGCGTAATTTTTGAGACCGCATTAATATTTGCACCACGTTCAACGAGAAGTTTAACTACTTGATGATGTTTTTCAGCAGCGGCCCACATCAGTGCAGTCTGTTCTTGTGTGGTTTCAGTGGAATTCACATCAGCACCCTGGTCTAGCAATGCCTTTACTGCATCGATTGTTCCTGTGTTTGCGCACGTCATTAATGGGGCTTCACCCGTCCACTTTGAGTTATTAGGATTGGCACCTGCCTTGAGTAATGTACTGATTAATTCAGGATTCTGGTTCATACATGCCAGGTGCAATGGGTTTACACCATATTCATTCGCAGCGTCGATATCTGCACCGTCATCGCCTGAGCGAATCAATAGGTCAACTAATTCCTTATTATTGTTATAAACCGCCCAGGCTAGAGAGCTAGTCCCATCCTTTTGGGCGGTATTTACGTCAGCGCCATTGTTAAGGAGAGAATTAACCTTATCCAGGTTACCCTTTTTTACGGCCATCAAAAATTCAGCTTCGATGTCATTGTCGATGGCTATCAAATAACCAGGCAAAAATAACAGTGCAATAAATGAAATAATGCACGTGTTTTGTATTAACCTGCCCATCAACATTCTCCTCACTTATACCAGTGCTATAACAATATTTTAATTAGCCAGTCAGACCCTTAAGTATGCCTGTGGCATCACTCTTCTCTGTTAGATATTCTTCAGAAGAGACATTGGCCATATCCATAACCGCTAGATGTAGATTAGATACCGGATCACTGTCATAACGGATATGACGACCACCCTTGACGTTCTTTTGTGTACCACCAAATACCAGCATCGGAACATCGGTGTGTAGATGAAGATTGCTATCACTATGTGCGCCACCAGCGATTATGATGGTGTTATCAAGTAAGGATCCTTCTCCATCTTCTGTAGCCTTCATCTTGCCAATGAATTTTGATAGCAGTTCAGATTGATGAAGCTCAATCTTCTTCACCAGTTCAATTGCTTCTTGTCGCCCCTTGTGGTGGGTCAATGAATGATGCCCGTCTTTTGCTCCCAACTCGAGGTAGTTCCGGTCACTGCCTTCATGACCCAGCATAAAGGAGATCATACGTGTCATATCTGTTTGGTAAGCGAGTAGTATCATATCAAACATAAGGTTGGCATGATCTTCAAACAGGGTGGGTATACCGGCAGGACGCATAATATCGGTATCAACGAAACCTTCATTCTCGGATTTAGCTTCCGTTACTTCAATGCCTCGTTCAATGTCCCTCACTGCATCAAAATATTCCTGTAGTTTATGTTGATCACCAGAACCTACGGTAGTCATTAGGCGTTTTACGCCATCACTGACCGAATCCAGGACACTGCTCTTGGACTCCATGCGACGACGTAATGCCTCTGGATCCAGCGTATCGGTATCACCAAAAAGTCGCTCAAAAACATTTCGTGGATTTACCTGTCGTGGCAGGGGGGTACTTTCAGTGCGCCATGAAATGGTGCTGGTGTAATAACCAGAAAGACCATCTACTGCGCCACCTGCCCACTCCGGTGGGTCTATACCCAGCTCCATGGATGCCAATGTGGTCTCTTGTCCAAGCTGTTTGGCAATGATCTGATCCACTGATATACCTACGGTATTGAATTCCTTGGATGGTGTAATGCCTGTCATATACGACGCACAGGGTCCCGAGTGCGAACCATTACCGGCAGTGACATCTAATCCACTTAAGACAAGCATCTCTTCACGATGTTTTGCCATGGGGGCAAGGGTTGGCGTCAATTCGTAGTCACTGCCCGTGGCGGTTGGGATCCAGTGATCCATAATTCTTCCAGTTGGCAGATACACATAGCCAATCCTGAATGGCCGTTGGCCGGCAGTTGCTGCCAGAGCAGGAACCATGGCATCAAGAAATGGCAATGCGATTGCTGCACCGGCACCCTTAATAAATGAACGACGTTGTATCGCTTTTTTGAAAATCATCATGGTTGGCTTCTCCTGTATTGGAATGGTGTGCTTTCAATGACACCCAGTATCAATGATGACCAGGTGAAATTATCGGATTCGGATTTGCTTATGATATCCCGAATAACGGGTTGATCATAATGTTCTAGTTTCCTGCCCAGGGCATATGTCATTACCTTGCCTACAACTGTATGGACAAATCTATTTGAATGGTTCAGTAGTTTTTCCCTGAATTCAGCTGTATCTTTAAATTCGCTATTATCAAACAGGATACCCGATGGGTCGACCTCGGCATCCGCCTCTACATAACGGGTTCGGTATGATCCTATGCCATCAAAATTCTCCAGCGCCAGGCCGATTGGTTCCATCATCTTGTGACAATTTGCACATACCGGGTTTTGCCTATGGGCCTCCATGGATTCTTTCATGGTTAGGGCCTTGCCCTCTTGAGATTCTACTTGTAGCTCGGGTTGAAAGGCATCGGCAGGGGCTGGTGGTGGTGCCATGTCCATCATATTTTCCAGCACCCATTTTCCTCTTACTACAGGGGAGGTGCGGCTGTTGAAAGAGGTAACCATAAGCAGGCCAGCCTTGCCCAGTAAACCTGCTCTATCAGGTGAATTAACAGAGACACGGCGAAATTTGTCACCATATATACCGGGCATTCCATAGTGTTCAGCGAGGCGTTCGTTTACGAAGGTGTAATCAGCAGAGAGCATGTCCAGCACACTTTTGTCTTCGCGCACCATGTATTCAAACCAGGTTGCCAGCTCTTTCTTCATCGCAACACGCAATGAGCCATCGAAGGATGGATATAAGGCCTTTTGTGGTGCAGCCAGGTCTATCATGCGCAAGGCTAACCACTGTTCGCCAAAGTTTTTTATGAAAATATCTGCCTTAGGGTCGGCGAGCATGCGGTGAACCTGGTCTTCCAGTACGCCGGGTTTTCGCAATTGGCCATTTTCGGCAAGGTTTTGTAATTCTACGTCGGGAATACTGCTCCAGATGAAAAATGAAAGACGAGAGGCTAAGTCCAGATCGCTGATTGGGAAAACTGTGTCAGGCTTAGCATTTGCAGGATCATGTTCTATTCGAAACAGGAACTCAGGCCCCGCAAGAATTCGTTGTAATGCCAAATCTATACCACCTTCAAACCCACCTTGATCTTGCCCTTTATCAAATAGAACCATGAGAGTATCCAGGTCCACTTGATCCACTGGCCGACGGTAAGCACGATGGGCAAGATTAGAGAGTATGGTTCGAGCGCATTCTTCCTGACCGCTTGCCGATGTAGGTACGCAGGCAAAGATTTTTTCTCGGCTCGGTGTCATCCCTGGATTTGTTTCACCAAATGGTCCGGTAATCACCACACTATCCAGCATTGCTTCTCCACCTTTATAGTTGGCGAAGTCTTTAATCATTAGGTCAGGTGTTAGATAACCCACTGACTTCGCCCTGTCATCCATGAAAGCAACGCCAACTAAATGGTTACCTGCGCTAACGGCAAACGTAGTTTCCATATCCTTATCCGCAGAAAATTCATAGCCGATTTGATCAGTATCACCTGCGAAATCTGGATTCTGGCTATGGGTGAACAAGGGTCCGGTTTTACCATAGAACTCACCACCAACCTTAAAGACATCCAGTCGATCGTGATCCAGACGAACATCGACTCTATGTTCTCTACGCATTCCTCGAATAAACCCTTCACCATTTCTGGCTAGCTTTATGCGAATGTTATAATCTCCATCCATAGGGAAATAATGATTGACTGCAATACCCCCACGTGATCCGAAAGGCAGGTCTTCACTCATGCGTTCGTTCTGCAGGAATTCTTCTGAAACAGTATAGGTCTCACTAACAGGAAGCATAGACGATGGTCCTATGGCAAGCCGACTGATCTTGCTTGCTGCCAGGACGTACTGCTCCATCAACAGTGGAGATACCGCGAGTACCTCAGCGATATTATCGAACCCCTCAGCAACATTATCTGGAGGTAATAACGCAGTGCTATCAATTTCAAGATCTAGCAGGTCACGAATGGCATTGGAGTATTCAGTACGGTTTAGCCGATGTATTGATGGACGTCCTGGATTCAAATTATTTTTTGCCAGACTATCTAACTCTGATTCCAGATAGGAAAGCATTTGATCATATTCTGTCTCCGATGGACGAAGAGGGAATCCAACTTGGGGCATTGCTCGGAGTGACAATTTGATAATTACCTTTTCCCATAGCTGAGGTGCCTCGCTAAGATCATCCACGTTGGCCTTATCTAACATAAGATTTGCTGTGTTTAAGCTTTCGTTATGGCAGGCAATACAGTAGCGATTAAGAAAGGTCCGGTATTTTGAATGTTCAGTGGGGCCATCAATGGTCGAGGATTGGCTATAGACAAAACCATTGCTTGTGAATAAAAAAAGAAAGCAAACACTGGTAAAAATTTTAATAGCAGATGCATATGAATCTAATTGAAATATACGCTGAGTCATATTGATAAACACGTCCTTTTAACTGATAGTTAGATATCGTTCGGGTGTTATAAGAATTGAAGTAATCTCGCCAATTCTTTTATAGTTTCCAAGAAAGTCATAAGTATGCTTTCTTTCTCTCACAAATACATAATTATATGCGTTTTTTAGCACTATTTTTCCCTAACCGCAAGGTCGTTTTCTGGCGCTTGAAGATATGGATGATTTAGACACAAGCAGAGCGTATTTCAGGGATATATATGCACAATTAATCCGCATTTGCGTAGGGATTATCAATTTGGAATGTAATGTAAAAATGCGCACCGCTTAATTTTGGTTTTACCTGTATTTTATCGCTTAATTCAAACGTTCAGCCTTTGGCGTCGTAGATAGTATTCTTTAGGTAGGATTTACCCTAAGTTTTGTCTGAAACCTGTTGTTATAGATTTAGATAATTATTTACATCACTATGTAAATAAAATCAATAGCTTAGAGTGCTATCTTCTGTTGCGGACAAATGTGAAATGTGCCAAAGGTTTGCTATTTACTTACTCTATAGTACAGGTATATTGTAACCAGTTAGCAGAAACAAAATTCAGGTAGTTAGATTCTAAGGTATGTATGTTAGAACAAGGTTTTTCCTATTAACTAATTATGTTTTCCTGGTGCAATGATTGGGGGGTGATTTGTTTAAAATATTCAATGATTTCTGGGGTTTAAGAGTTAGCGTGGCAAGCTTCGGTTTGATTATACTTTTGTCGATAGCGGGATTAGTGTCCGTTCAGGCGCAAACTTCCAATACAGATCATTATCGCAATATGCTGACTAAATATTGTGTGGCCTGCCATAACGAGACATTAAAAACGGCCAACCTGATGCTGGACCGCGCAAATGTTAATAACATTAGTGAAGACCCAGCACTATGGGAAAAGGTGGTAACCAAGCTTACTCTCCGGGCTATGCCTCAGGTTGGATTTCCACTACGTCCATCTGAAGATGAATACAAAGATATGTTGGCTTATCTGACTGGGGAATTGGACAAAATAGCAGAAGAAGATCTCAATCCAGGCCGGCCTACTGTCCATCGACTTAACCGGACAGAGTATACCAATGCGATACGTGATCTACTGGATTTGGAAATAGACGGGTCCAAGTTATTACCCCCTGATAACGTGGACGTGGGATTTGATAACATAGCAGATGCCTTGTCGGTCTCACCATTATTAATGGAACAATATATGTTCGCCGCAAACAGGGTGACTCAGCTTGCTATTGGACCCGATTCCATGCGGCCTGCCAGTGAGACCTATGATGTACCGGAAGAATTTATGCAGGAAAGCCAAACTACAAATGACCTACCGTTTGGTTCCCGTGGAGGTATAGTTTTCCAGCATTATTTTCCACTAGATGGTGAATACACCATCCGTGGGAGACTGACCCGAAATGAAGAGGGCTATATTCGAGGCTTACGCGAACAGAGCTATATGGATTTTCGATTGGATCATAAACGTGTAGACGTACTAACCATTGGTGGTGAAGTGCATGGTCGTTCGGGTCCGTTATTTACCAATAATGCCATAGTCGATTATGCCGGGGACCCTGACCAAATTGGTTATGAGTTCTCAGCAGATAAAGATCTGGAGGTGCGGGTTAATGTTAAGGCAGGGAGTCATAGCGTTGGGGTGACCTTCCTCGATGATTTTGCGAAGAAGTCCGGGGTTAAGTCGCCAAAATTAACCTTGACTGATATTACAAATTATAAAGGTGGAAAACCTGCCATACTTAATGTCACTGTCACTGGCCCTTTTAATGCAAAGGAATCACCAGATACGCCTAGCCGTAAAAAAATATTTGCCTGTCAACCAACAAATAGCACTGATGAAGCATGCCCTAAAACTATCCTTTCGCGACTTGCACACCATGCCTACCGTCGTCCAGTTACAGATCAGGAAATAGATAGCCTGCTGCGACTGTATCGTGCGGGCAGGGATCAAGACGGTTTTGAATCAGGCATAGAACTGGCCTTACAAAGTATTCTCACAGGACCTGAATTTCTGTTCCGCGTGGAGCAAAACTCGCCAGGGGCATCACATGGTGAAGTTCATCCTGTATCAGATATCGACCTGGCATCCAGGCTATCATTTTTTCTCTGGAGCAGCATCCCTGATGAGGAATTACTCAGAGTGGCAGAGAGTGGGCAACTGCGTCAGCCAAATGTCATTAAACAGCAGATGCAAAGGATGATAGCGGATCCTCGTTTTGATGCATTGCTGGATAACTTTGGTTCCCAGTGGTTGGCTATACGTAACCTGGATATTGTCGAGCCACAGACAGCAATTTTTGTAACCTTTGATGGTGAACTGCGGTCTGCAATGAAGCGTGAGTTGGTTCTTTGGTTTGAGAGTATGGTTAAGCAAGATAACAGCATTGTAGATTTGCTTAATTCTGATTATACCTATGTGAATGGACGTCTTGCTGAACACTATGACATACCTGGAATTTACGGTGACAACTTTCGTCGGGTAACGTTAGATAATCCAATGCGTAGAGGGATACTGGGGAAGGCAGGGTTACTCACCATTACATCTTTTAATAATAGAACATCACCCGTAGTTCGAGGCAATTGGGTGCTTGCAAATATGTTAAATATGGAAACACCTCCTGCCCCTGCAGATGCCTTTGAACCAGAATTACAGGTAGAGAGCAAAGAGGGAAAGGCACTGACGATGAAGGAATCAATGATTGCACACCGGCAAAATCCAGTATGTGCTAACTGTCATAAGATGATGGAACCCATTGGTCTTGCTCTGGAGAACTTTGATGCTATTGGTGCCTACCGGGAACGATATATTGAAGCTGATGCTGAGGTAGATACCTCTGGTACACTATTTGACAATCAAGAGTTTAAAGATACATTGGAGTTTCAGGATAGTTTGTTACGTCATTCAGACCGATTTGTTGAAACTGTTACCAGCAAATTATTAACTTATGCATTGGGTCGGTCACTGGAGTATTATGATCAACCGGAAATCAGAAAAATCGTGAAAAAAGCTGCAGAGAATAACTATACCTGGTCATCCGTCCTACTGGGTATTGTTGAAAGTACACCATTCCAATA
>CAUZRI010000041.1:0-9777 GCA_963582285.1 Gammaproteobacteria bacterium
ATAAAGATCTTATATATTTAAACTTTTAAATAGTATGTATACTATATTCATACTATTAGTATCATTATATTATACTTTTTATGTAGAACTCAATATGGACAGAAAAAAAGAAATAGTTGAAGCATTAAAAAAATCATTAAAAGTGAATGGTTTAACTTATGCACAGGTGGCAGATAAACTTAAACTTAGTGAAATAAGTATAAAAAGAAATTTTTCACTCAATAACTTCTCACTTGACCGAATAGAAAAAATCTGTGATTTACTTAATATAGATCTCATGGATCTAGTTCGGCTAGCAGATGAAGAAAGAAAAAGAATCAGTTCTTTAACAATCTCACAAGAACTAGAATTAGTATCAGACATTAACTTATTTTTAGTCGCAATATGTGTTCATAATGGATGGCAAATTGACGAGATCACAAGCTATTATGATATTACGAAGCCTGAATGCATTAGATACTTAATTAATCTAGAACATCATAAAATTATTAATCTCCTGCCTAATAATCGCATACAAAGGTTGCTCGCACATGATTTTCACTGGAACAAGAATGGACCTATAGAAAGATTCTTCGAGACGACAGTACAAGCAGAGTTCATGAATTCAAACTTCAATGACGATGGACAAACAAGAGTTTACCTTACAGGAATGTTGTCCATAAATTCTATGGATATAATGCAGAAAAAAATAGAATCACTGGCTCATGAATATGCACTATTACAGAAAGAAGATTCTCACTTGCCGACCAGGTTGCGTATGAAAAATGGCCTTATGATTGCATTTAGACCATTTGAACTATCTGTGTTTGAAAAATTAAAACGAAAATAGAATCAACTCATCATCCAACTAATGTCAAATATGCATTTTATGAGATTTATTTTTTTAACAAAAATGAGGAGTAGTAAAGGTATAGTGGTATTAAGATTAGAATACCAATATGTTGCCATTTTGAAGTGACAGTAGTCATTGGCCACACCCTAGCTGTATAACAACTGCTTCAGGAAACTTCCACATCGCACCAGTGTATGCATCTATGCCAACTCCAATGAACCCCCCAAGAAGAATATTCCCAGCGTTCTTCTCCTCATAGGACGAACTAATTACAGTATTGCCTGAGGCAGAACCATCTTGCGTACTACAATTTACTGCCAAATCAGTTTTCCCTTTCTGAACAGTTACAGACCCAGGCAGATCCAATCTTATATTATTATCTGAATTCACAATGATACATTCGACTGCACCACCCGATTCTTTTATTTCCCTAGAGCAACCGGAGCCCGAAAAAGAAATAGTTTGGTCTCCACCTTCTATTATAGTTGCACAGCCAATATTAAAAAATAATGATATAAATAAAATTGCTCTGAACATTCTCATTACCCTTCCCCTTTTTAAATTTTATATTGACGCATTTTTATTTCTGATATTAATTTTGCCATCATTTCTTGCAGAATGCTTTAAAATTCTTTGCTGTATTTAATGTTATTTTTCTGGCAATTATTTTCAGACATTAGGTTTTAAGAGGCTTAAGAGATAACAGATTGTTATTAATTAATTGATCCAATTAAATTTACAAAATTATTTCTAATGGAACGTGTGGTAGAGATATATTCTTCACAAAAAGTTTTTGTGTTATCACCATGCCCCATTGCTCTGGCCAAAGGTATGTTTTCACTTTCAACTGTTGGAAAGGTATCTATCGATTTAAGATCAAATAACCGTAGACACATCTCAATGCGCTTCAAATAATTGTATCCACCAATAAGTTCAGCTGCTACGGCTGAATTTATAATATTACTATTACCTAATTCTCTAATTACCGCTCTGGTACTACCAGTCTGCAAAGTAGTATTGTTTTTACCATGTAACAACTGAAAATAATGAGAAATAAAATCAATATCCATTAACCCACCCTTGCCTCGTTTTATTTCATATTTATTTTTCGGACTACCTAGTTCATATTGCACTCTTCTTCTCATAGATAGAATGTGTTCTCTTAAATATTCAGTATCATAAATCTGATATATAGAACTATTTACTTCATTTAAAACTTCATTAACATTTTCACTCATAATTATAATAGGCCTACATCTAGTCATCATTTGTCTTTCCCATATCTCTCTATCACTGTTGTGGTATTCCAAAAATGATTCATATGATGTAACTAAAGAACCCGAACTGCCATGTGGACGCAATCTCATATCAACTTCATAAAGCATTCCTGATGATGATGGATGAGCTATTAGTCTTAATAACATTCGAATTGTCCTGCCAATATTAGAATTTAATTCCGGACTCACAGACTCATAGAGAAATATAAGATCTAAATCTGAACCAAACGTCATCTCATAACCTGCCATTCTTCCCATTCCAAGCACAGAAACAGGAAAATCAACGTATTTTGGTTCTTTTTGTAAAATTTTAATTAGAACTAAAAATGTAGCTTCTGCAAGCTCAGTCAATGCAACTTCTACTTTTTCAATTTCAAGTTTCTCATCTAGATAAGCTAATAATATTTTTAACATGCAAATATTTTTTATTATCTTCAGTTCATTGACGCAAGTTTCCATGTCATTTAATTCAAGCGCAACATGCATTGATTTTATGAATGAACTTTTATTAAGCTCAGGCGGTATCTTACTATCTATTAATGAAACAACGACTTGACCATAGTTAAAAGCCAGCCTTGTAAAATACCAACTTGCACCAAATATTTTTATTAATAATGATGTTTTATCTGGCACACTACCCCAACCTTCCTGCTCGCAAATTTTATACCATCGTTCATTACTGTTTCTTGCCATCTCTTCATGCCATGACACTTTATACGAATTATTTATAGCATCGATTTTACTTATTAAGTTTTTCTTTTCAGGCAACAAACTCTCAAAATTATTTTTTGCAATACTACGATTAGAAACTAATTCATTCTCAAATTTATCTATAACTTTATTATCTGAATCACCTTTTTCTCCAAGTGATCTTGCAATAATGAGTCTTTGTTGATAATTATCAGGTAAATTATGTGTTTGTTGTTCATCTACCATTTGCAATCTATTTTCTAACCTTCTTAAAAACAGATAACTATGTAATATATCTTTTGAATCAATATCTGAAATTAAGTCTGCCCGGTTTAACTCGGACAAAACATTTAAAGTGCCTGTGGTTTGTAATTTTTTATTTGAATATGCGTTTACAAGTTGCAAAATCTGGATAAAAAACTCTAAATCGCGAATACCACCCTCACCTAGTTTTACATTCCAGGATCCTTTTCTTTGTCTCACCATTTGCATTTCGTTTTTAATTTGCAAAAATCGTTCTATATCATCTGTACTTAATGATCTTCGATAAATAAATGGTTGTAGCCGATTAATTAAATCATCAGACAGAGCACTTGAACCTGAAATCGGTCTGGCACGTAACCATGCTATTCGCTCCCATGCCTGAGAACTTGCCTCATAGTAATTTTCCGTCTCATCTACGGTCATGACAAGTGGTCCGCTTCTTCCCCATGGCCTAAGGTTTAAATCAACCCTGTACAAAAAACCATCTGCACTTCTTTGTTCTAATTGATATGATATTTTACGAATACTGTCTTGCAGAATTTTTTGATATTCAGTTGCAATCATTTTTATATCAGACAAATTTGAACAAACAAAAACCAAATCAATATCTGAACTAAAATTTAATTCAGCCGCACCCAGCTTTCCCAACGCAAAGACACTTAAATTTGAATTAATTATTTTTAATTGCTCTTCCTTGAGAGATAACAAAATAGTCTGATTTAAAATAAATTCAGCTAAATAACTTAATGACCATAGAATGATTCGATAATCGAATTTATTTGATAAATCCATCCATGTTATTCTAATTAATTGTTCGTACTTAATTCGTCTCAGATCATCAATGTTGTCTATTTTCAATGTCCTGAGATACGACTCGTCAAATTGTTTACCAATCTCACCAATTGATGTCGGATTTCGACACATGAACCGATAAAGAAAACTGGATAGGCTGATTATGTCTACAAAACTCTCAACAACAGGTTGTGGCAAATCATTTAAAATTTTTGAACATTCTTCATCTTTCAATATACGTTCAATTCTATTTTCTGCAATACCTGGGTCAGCAGAATTTGCGATGTATTTACTAAAGTTTATAGCCATGTAATTGAATCAAGCATTTGCAAAAGTCGTATTTACTGGAATCTTTTTAGAGTCAGACATAAAACAATGTAATAAATCATTCAAGTAGTTTTTACCCAAAGTAGACGGTTTTATTCGAATACCTTCACGTTCCAGCCATCCTTTTTTTTCTGCATCAAGAATTGGTTCCTGAATTTTATTAAATTTTATTCCCGTTCGCTGCTCAAATAATAATGTGGTAAACCCCTTTGTTAATCTCAAGTTATTCATCATGAATTCAAGTATCACATCTTGTTGAGTCAATAATTTATGTTCAGTCATTACAGAATTATCACCTGCAAGCTCAATGTAGCGTTCAGGTAATCGATGTCTCACGGAACGACTCATCTCATTGTTATGAATATTTGTCAATTTACTATGAGCACCAGCACCGATGCCTATGTAATCGCCAAACTCCCAATAATTTAAATTATGCTTACATTGGGAATCTGGCATTGCATATGCCGATATTTCGTAATTCTCATACCCACTTGATGCAATCAAGTTCATTCCTTGTTTCTGCATATTCCAGATCTGGTCTTCAACTGGCAGTACAGGCGTGTTTTTATAGAACACTGTATTTGGCTCTATAGTTAATTGGTACCAGGAGAGGTGATTGGGTTGATGGGAAATTGCCTGCATAAGATCGTCCATAGCTTGTTCTGACTGCTGTTGAGGCAGACCATACATCAAGTCCAGATTAATCTGATTAAACCCAGCTGTCTTTGCAACGTTTATTGCATTATTCGCTTCATTACCGTCATGAACCCTGCCAAGGTTTGTGAGCATGGAGTTATTAAAACTCTGGATACCAATTGAAATTCGATTAAATCCGCATTCACGATAAATTTTAAAGTGATCTATATCGACAGCACCTGGATTTGCTTCCAGGGTAATTTCTATTTCTTTTTCTAACTCAACTCGGTATTGAATCTCTGTTAATAATGTTTTCATCCCTGATGCAGAGAAAAGACTAGGTGTGCCCCCTCCCATAAATATACTACTGATTCGTCGTTGTTGTAGTGATGGTAAAACAAATTCCAGATCCCGTATCAGCGCATTTATATATGCCTTCTCAGGAAAAGACCCGTCAAGTGTTGCGTGTGAATTAAAATCACAATAGGGACACTTTTTGACACACCATGGTAAGTGAATATATAGCGCCAACGGTGGTGACTGAGAGAATGAAAATATTGTGCGATTGTCATTTGACATATACGCACTATTGACTTTGGTTAAGTAACAAACCTGACAATTTTTGCAATGCTATTCCTCGATGACTAATTTTATTTTTTATCTCAGGCATTAATTCAGCGGATGTGCAATTATGCGTGGGGACATAAAATATAGGGTCATAACCGAATCCGTATTGTCCTTTTGGCTCTGTAACAATGTGTCCCTCCCAACTGCCTTCTGCGATTATGGGCATTGGATCCATGGCATGTCGCATATAGACGATAATGCACTGGTATCTGGCCAGAGGTTGAGACACCCCACTAGTGATTACGTCTTGAATTAATAATTTCAGATTCTCTTCATCAGTTGCATTATCACCTGCGTATCTCGCTGAATAAATACCTGGCTTTCCTTTTAGTATGTCGAGTTCAATTCCAGAATCATCAGCGATGGCAGGTAGGCCTGATAGACTTGCAGCGGCCCTCGCCTTCAGAATTGCATTTTCGACAAATGTTTTTCCAGTCTCTTCAACTTCTGGAACATTAAATTTTGATTGAGGCAATAGATCAATATCTTTGATTTTAAGTATTTGATCAATTTCTCTCAACTTACCCTGATTATTACTCGCGAGTACAACTTGATGGCTCATTTGTAGGAAACTCAGCTTTCCAATGCACTTTTTTGATAATTAAATAACTGTTGTATCCCACTCTTCGCCAGTCCTAACATAGAATTTAATTCATCATGGCTAAAGGCATGTCCTTCTGCAGTTCCTTGAACTTCAATAAATTCATTTGCACTGTTCATAACAACATTCATATCGGTTTCTGCAGATGAGTCTTCCAGATAATCAAGATCCAGAATTGGTATGCCCTGATGTATACCCACTGATACAGAGGCGATATTTCCTGTTAATGGATCATTTTTTAGGACACCATTGTCCATGGCGTGATGAATAGCATCCGATAGTGCCACAAATGCACCAGTAATTGACGCGGTACGGGTACCACCATCAGCCTGTATCACATCACAATCGAGGATTATCGTGTTCTCACCAAGTTTTTTGGTATCCACTGCCGCTCTTAGCGAGCGACCTATTAAACGCTGGATCTCCATGGTTCGCCCACCCTGCCGACTAACCGCGGCCTCACGACGCATACGAGTGTTGGTAGAACGAGGAAGCATTCCATATTCTGCAGTTACCCAACCTGTGCCCTTACCTTTTAGAAATGAGGGCACAGATGTCTCAAAACTTGCGTTACAAATTACTCGAGTCTGTCCAAATTCGATTAATACCGAACCCTCTGCATGACAACTAAAATTTCGGGTGATAGTAATATTCCGTAGTTCATCTGCTTTTCTACCACTTGGACGCATTGAATTTTCTCCTGAATAAAGTGACATATTATACCTTTAATATCATATAATCTGATATCACAAACATCTATTTAAGGAAAAGATTATTATATGTTAGCCAGCATGACTGCATTCCAACGAACCACAGAGACAGGTAACTGGGGTAGTGCGACGCTTGAAATTAAAACAGTAAATCATCGATATCTGGATATGAATATTCGACTTCCAGATGATCTTCGCATGATGGAACCTGTATTCCGTGAAATAATTCAGAACAAACTTAGCCGCGGTAAAGTTGATTGTACGCTCCGGTTTGATTTGGATGAGACTGACAATGCTAATTTGGACATGGATACCGAGCTGGCTCAAAAACTGATCCAATCAGCCAATTTACTCGCCATAGAGACATCACAACCAATTAACCCAATAGATATCCTGAAATGGCCAGGAGTCGTCACCAGGAAAAGACCAGATTTATCTGCTCTAGTTGAACCAGTCCAGGCACTATTAATTAAAACACTGGAACAACTCATAGAATCAAGACAAAGAGAGGGAGGAAAGCTTCGCGAAACAATTCTGGTTAAATGTGAAAATATGGCTACACTTGTTGGACAAACCAGAGAGCTATTACCGAAGATTATTTCGGAGCTAAGATCCCGTTATCAGCAAAAGGCAAGAGAACTCCTTAATGAATTAGATAATGATAGACTTGAACAGGAAATATTACATCTTGTTCAAAAAATGGATGTAGCTGAAGAGCTGGATCGATTAGAAATTCATCTAAGTGAAGTTAAACGAGTGTTAGACCTGGACGAACCTGTAGGCAGACGGCTGGATTTTTTAATGCAAGAACTTAATCGAGAAGCTAATACTCTCGCATCAAAATCTATTAATACAGACACCAGTAACTCATCGATTGATCTGAAGGTTCTCATTGAACAAGTTCGAGAACAAATTCAAAATATAGAATAGCGTGGAATACGTATGACTAAAAAACCAGGGAATGTGTTTATTATTTCCGCTCCTTCTGGTGTGGGAAAATCATCGCTAGTAAAAAGCTTGTTAGAAATGATGTCCAGTTTATACGTGTCAATATCTCATACTACACGTCCCAAACGACCTTATGAAACCGATGGAATACACTATAATTTTGTTGAAAAAGAAGCGTTTGAATCATTGGTTAAAGCAGATCAATTTCTTGAATACGCTCTTGTATTTGACAATTATTATGGCACTTCACGGCAATGGGTTGAAAAACAGCTCGCTGAAGGAAAAGATATTATTCTTGAAATAGATTGGCAAGGAGCTCAACAGGTTAAAAAGAAATTACAAAATACAATTAACATATTTATATTACCTCCAACCTACGAGGAATTGAAATCACGTCTTATTGGGCGAGGAGATGACGAAGAAATGATTTCTCACCGAATGAGTGAGGCAAAAAATGAATTAATTCATTATAAGGAATATGATTTTATTGTAGTAAATGATGATTTTGATTCGGCATTGAATGATCTAAAAATACTAATTCTCACAATGAAACACGGATATCAGCAACAAATGGGCTATTATGACGATATTGTTGCAGGATTGTTGAATGATAGCTAAAAGTAAGTAAAATACCCGCCCTTGCAGTACAACATAAGAGGATAACAAAATTGGCCAGACTGACTGTAGAAGATTGTATGAGTCATATTAGTAATAGATATGACCTGGTAACACTCGCCGGGAAACGGGCAAGGCAACTTGCAATGGGTGCTGATGCCCTTATTGAAGAAAATGGCGATAAGCCAACCGTAATTGCCTTACGAGAAATTGCTGAAGGCCTCGTGACTTTGGAAAATATTACCAAGTTAAATATTGGTAGTTATGAGGAAGATATCTCACTGGAATTCGCACCAACCGAATAAACAATTCATCCCCTCTGGTGGGCTAGTAACCAGGTAATTTTCATTAACTTCTTCTGCAGAATCTAATCTGTCAGGTTACAATTGACGTATGCTCAATTTTAATGACCTGGAAAAGTCAACCCGAAATTATTTATCTGATACAGAGATAAGTAATATTCGTCGTGCCTATGAATTTGGAGTTAAGGCACACGAAGGTCAATTACGTAAAAGTGGCGAGCCATTTATACACCACCCCCTGGAAGTCGCCGGCATCCTCGCTGATATGCATATGGACTATCAGACTATATGTGCTGCAATCTTGCATGATGTAATCGAAGACACCGAAACAGCAAAGAGTGAAATCCGTAAATTATTCGATAAGGAAATTGCTGAACTGGTTGATGGTGTAAGCAAGCTTACGCAAATTCAGTTTGACAGCAAAGAAGAAGCCCAGGCGCATAATTTCCGAAAAATGTTGATGGCCATGACAAATGATATACGGGTTATTCTTGTCAAACTTGCGGATCGTTTGCATAACATGCGCACCCTGGAATCACTCAATCCTGAACAGCGAAGACGAATTGCCAGAGAAACTCTTGAAATTTATGCTCCGATAGCACAACGACTTGGTATAAATAACATCCGCTTAGAACTGGAAGAATTGGGATTTGCTGTTTTATATCCATTACGACATCGAATTCTGGAAGAACAGGTTATTAAAGCAAGAGGGCATAGAAAAGAAATCATTACTAAAACCAGAAATGCCATTCGACGCAGATTAAGACAAGAAAAGACACCGGCTCAGATAGTTGGAAGAGAAAAACATCTTTTTGGAATATACCAAAAGATGCAAAAGAATAAACTTTCATTTAGCGAGGTGTATGACGTCTATGCATTTCGTATAATTGTTGAAAACGTTGATCTTTGTTATCGAATGCTTGGAACTGTTCATAACTTATATAAACCTGTACCTGGAAAATTTAAAGACTATATCGCAATACCAAAAGTTAACGGTTATCAGTCATTGCATACCGTACTTTTTGGCCCGTTTGGTGTACCTATTGAAGTTCAGATTAGAACAAATGAGATGGACGATGTAGCCGAAGCAGGTATCGCTGCGCACTGGTTATATAAATCTGGCAGCTCTAACGAACAGAAAAGCGCACAAAAAAGG
>CAUZRI010000042.1:0-9647 GCA_963582285.1 Gammaproteobacteria bacterium
ATCGTCATTCATTCGAATTGTGACGTCATAAATATTATTCATTTTTTCCCTCATGCGGATACATTTTCTGTTGATAACAATTTTATTGCCTTAATAATAGCTGATGGATCAGCAATACCTTTTCCTGCAATATCCAGGGCACTGCCATGAGCAACTGTCGCAAAAAGAATGGGAAGTCCGATAGACATAGCAACAGTTTGCCGAGGCGCGATCATCTTAGCGGGAATATGTCCCTGATCATGTAGCATAACTATATAGGCATCTATATTTTTGTGTTGAAACATAATGTCTGCACCAATTGGGCCTTCCACGTTTATGCCTTCATCTTGTGCTGATAGTATCGCTGGAAAGATAATATCGGCATCCTCATTACCAAACAGACGGTTTTCTCCAGCATGGGGGTTAAGACCACTTACGATAATTCTGGGATCATGAATTCCCGTTTTTACTAATGTAGTATTCACTATATCAATCGCCTTTCTTACTCTGTCAGTGGTAATCAATTCCAGAGCGTCCCTCACACCAACATGCAACGTACAGTGTGCAATGCGAAAATCATCAAAACATAACATTAACAAGACTTCATCATCAAGTATGCCTGCTTTTCTAGCGACAAAAGATGGATAGCCATCAAACTTTATCCCCGCCTCAGCAATAGCACTTTGTGTGTGAGGAGCAGCAATGACGGCATCAACCTCACCTGTCATGGCCAAATCAACAGCCGTGGAAGCTGCATCAATTATTGCGCGACCATTTTCCCCATTGATGGTGCCTAGCTGACATTGACTATCAATAAATTGCCTGCGATCAAGTATGGTTATTTTATTTTTATTCCACCTCGCTTCTGAAATATTGTTAATTATGCTTATCTCCCAGGGAAGACCACACAAATCAGCGTGAAGTTTGAGGACGTTGGCATCTCCAATGATCAATAGATCACAAGTCTGTTGGATCTCTTCAGACAAAGCGGCCTTTAAGCAAATTTCCGGCCCTATGCCGGCAGGGTCACCCACAGGAAGAGAGATTTTTGGTAGATTTTTTTTGGACATATATAACCTTGCAATTACCTTACAATATTACATTAAATATGATTGTTATTGCGCTTACAAAATAAAATACCTGCTTGAGATTCAGATCATACGTACCAGCACCGCAAAACTATCAGACCTAATCGGAAGCACCTTATCATAAATCCGAATTTATCACTTACACTTACAATCAGTATATTCATGATGTAATGTTAGGATATGACCCCAGATGTTTATAATATTAATCCTCGCAGACCACCAATCGTGATCCGATTTGTATTTCTGACATTTTCATTATTACTCCTTATCACTCTTGGTTGTTCTAACTCCGATAATACCAATGTAGTAGATATACGATTTATGGCCGCAGAGCAATCCGGGGCCTGGTATCCATTGGCGGTGGGGATAACCCAGATCATGAAAAAAGAAATGCCAAATCTGGGAAACATCAGCATTATACCGGGCGGAGGAATTTCCAACGCGGTGGGTATAAATAAAGGCACCGCGGAGCTTGGTTTTTCTCAGGCATCGTCCATCGTTGATGCCCTGGCAGGTAATCCACCGTTCGAGACAAAAGCCGAAAATATCACCTATATGCTTTCATTGTTTCCCCATAAAACACATGTCATGGTTTTTCAAGATTCAGGAATTCAAGAAATTAACGACCTCGTCGGCAAACGAATTAATGTCGGTACCAAGGGATTGTTGACAGAAGATATTGCCCGTCGGCTACTTGATGTGTATGGTTTGAGCTATGGCGATATGGGTAGCGTACAAAATCTGTCATTTTCTGATTCTGTTGTACAAATGAAAGATGGTCGACTCGATGCATTATTCTGGACTGTCCCAACACCCTTTGCAGTGTTATCGGATTTAAGCCTTAGTGAAGAAATTGACTTGATAAATATACCTGTGGAAAAAATCAATCAATTAATCACCAGCAACCCAGGTTTAACTCAAACAGTGATTAAAGCGGGTACCTATAAAGGGGTTAATTACGATATAACCACGATCCAATCACCAATAGTGATGATCGCAAATAATGCGACCAATGAAGATGTAGTCTATTATGCTACAAAAGTAGTGTATGAAAATCTGGATGCATTAAAACTTAGCTCTGCTAATCTGAAAGAAATCCAGAAAGAAGATCTTCTGCATGATATGAACGTACCATTGCATCCCGGCGCCAGAAAATATTTACTGGAGATGGGTATAGACCTGAACTTGCAACAATAAACCTCGTTTAGTATTCTAACTAACACCTTATACCATTCCTTTTTATATAATTCTTTGTGGAGATCAAGTATTTATGCCTAAACTTAAATTAAGTGTTGGCTGTGGCGATTATGACCGGACCGAGGCGCTACGAAGTGGCGTAGTACAACCTGAGGGGATCGATCTTACCTATATCCCAATCCAGTCACCACCAGAAATCTTTGCGCGCATGATAAAGAACCACGCCTTTGATTTTGCTGAAATGTCCACATCCATGTACTTAACCCTCAGGGCAAAAAATGAATTCCCCTTTGTTGCACTGCCTGTTTTTCCGTCCAAGGTATTTCGTCACGGTTTTATTTTTATAAATAAAAATTCTGGCATCAAAACAGCAAAGGATTTAGAAGGTAAACGTGTAGGTGTTCCTGAATTCCGCCAAACCGCTGCGATATGGATCAGAGGTATCTTAGAACATGAATACGGTGTTGATATGGAAACCATACATTGGTACGAAGGCGGCGCCAACGTCCCCAGGGAACCGGATGTGTTGGATCTTCGACCCGATAGAGAAATCGATATACATTTCATCGGCCCGGAAAAATCATTAAATGATATGCTCGCTGCGGGAGAAATTGATGCAATGATCGGTGCCCGACAACCCTTCTCACTCGATACAAGTCCTGATGTTGGTCGCCTGTTTCCCGACTACCGCAATGAAGAGAAATCCTATTTCAAAAAAACCGGCATCTTTCCCATTATGCATACCCTGGTGGTAAATGAAGAACTTTACAACGAACATCCCTGGGTCGCCGAAAGTATGTACAAGGCATTTGACCAGGCCAAAAATTGGTGTCTGGATCAGATGAAATTTAGTGGCACCATGCGTTATACCCTGCCCTGGCTATTTGCCGATATCGATGAAATGACTGAGGTTTTTGGGACAGATCCCTGGGCATATGGTTTGGAACAAAACCGCCCAACGCTGGAGGCACTGGTGTCCTATTTACATGATCAGAAATTCCTGGCAGAGAAAATCGCCATTGACGATATGTTCGTGCCCATAGTAAGCAATATGAAAAGACACGATCCTTGATTTAATGTGATCCAACTTTTTTAATTATCAGAGATAGCATAATTTATTAATGAACACTGCCGCTATTAAAACAGATACATTGATTCAGGAATCAGAATCTGATTTCCAGGTTCACGCCAGTATCTATACCGACCCTGCTATCTTTGATAAAGAGATGCAGGTGTTATTTGAGTCAAGCTGGTGTTATGTGGCACATGAAACCGAACTCGAGAACCCAGGTGACTTCAAAACTTCAGCAGTTGGCAGGGTCCCGGTGGTGGTCAGTCGCGGGGACGACGGTAAAATCTATGTTAATGTCAATGCCTGCCGACACCGCGGTACCGTGGTATGTCGTGAAGAACGGGGTAACACCCGGTTCTTTGTCTGCCCCTATCACGGCTGGTCATACAAGCGCGACGGGACGCTCAACAATATTACCGATAGAGATAATTTTCCTGATGATTGGGGAAATGACATTAAAGGTCTGGTCGCCGCAGATCATGTAATTAACTATCGAGGAATGATCTTTGCCAGCTTCAATCCGAATGTCCCAACATTTGAAGACTACATGGGCCCCTTAAAAAAATATGTTGATTTCTGGTTTGACCACGCTATGGAAGGAAAAGTACGTGTACTCAAACCCTGGCGGGCACAGTATGACGGAAACTGGAAATTCCAATTGGAGAATTCCACTGATGGGTGGCATGCACGATATGTACACGTCTCCGCACTGAAAACCCTGACAGAGTTTGGCGAATACAATCCGAATGTAGGATGGCCTGGTTGCACACGAGGCTTTAAGGGTGGACACGGCATTCTGGAACGCCCTCGCGGGGATATCCCTCCCGAATTAAAAGATACATTTGATACATTTCAGAAACAACTGAGCGAAAAATATGGTGAGGAACAGGCAGAACAAATGTTTGTACGACGTCATATAACAATTTTTCCTAATATTCAACTAATGGAGTTTAAATTACGTGTTATCCAGCCGGTGTCTGTTGATAAAACCATCATTTATGAATTCCCGGTGGAATTACTAGGCAGCGGTGATGATGTTAATGATGCAATCCGTACACGATTATTAAAAGAAGTATCCATATCTTCAGGATCGCCGGTGTCAGGCATGGTCAATGCGGATGATGTAGAGATCTTTGCCCGCTCCCAGTCCGGTCTTGCCAGTGGACATATGCCATGGGTACGGTTTGCCCGGGGAATACACCGAGAAGTCAGCGAGCGTGACAATGAATGGAGTGGACAAGACATGGACGAATTACCACAACGAGCCTTATACCGTGAGTGGTTGAGAAGAATGAAATGACGTTATTATCCATAACCGAAGCAGAGGCATTTTTATACCTAGAGGCCAGACTGATTGATGAAAATAAATTAGAAGAATGGCTGACTCTATTTACCGAAGACGGTATTTATTGGGTTCCCAGTGATGAATCTGCAGAACCAGAAACAGAAACTTCAATCATCTATGACGACACACAGCAACGTGAAAAACGGATTTACCAGCTACGAAATAAGCATCTGGCACAGGACCCACTTTCTCGCACTATACATTTTATTACTAATATTGAAGTTGAAGAAACAGATTCCCCAACGGATGTACTAATACGGTGCAATACACTCATCCATGAAATGCGCCCTGGTGATCACCAGTACTTACAAAAAGGTCTGGCTATCCCACGAGCATTGGCCTGCCGTTGTTGTTACCGATTAACACAAATAAACAATACGTGGCGCATCGCCATGAAACAAGTCAACCTCATTAATCGTGACCTGCCATTGCAAAATATAACGTTTATTCTTTAAATACTATATGACAGTATTTTATGCTTTCTGCAGAAAATTTTTTAATTGCAGAAGGACTCAAAAATAATAAGAAAGGATTTGTTAATCAATGAATAAAGTATCAATATTTGTGGATGTGCAAAATATTTACTACACCACAAAGCAAATCCACAAATGTCATTTCAACTACAATGCTTTTTGGGCTAAAGCAACTTCAAATAGAGAAGTAGTCAAGGCAGTTGCATATGCTATTGACCGGGGCGATGAAAAGCAGAGACAGTTTCAAAATATTCTTAGGGCAATTGGATTCGAAATTAAGTTAAAACCTTTTATTCAAAGAAATGATGGTTCAGCAAAAGGTGATTGGGATGTAGGTATAACAATTGATGTTATGGAAAATGCTAAAAATTCAGATGTTGTCGTATTGGCATCAGGTGATGGTGATTTTAATTTATTAGTCAGTAAAATAATAAAGAGTTTTGGTGTTTCAGTTGAAGTATATGGGGTCTCTCAACTTACTGCGCTATCATTGATTAATGCTGCTTCACTCTACTACCCAATTGAAGGTGAATTATTATTGTAGTTGCTAATATAAATTATAAATATCTTTAGTGGTTATAGTATTCAAATAACAACAATGAGGGTAGATGGCATGATATTTCTGTTATAAATAAGTAAGGAACCAATAAACAGCATTTCAGCAGGTATCATCAACAAAACTAAACATTCATGTATGAAACTTTTTTGTTTTACACTACGAATAAATTGATATATCGATCAACATATTGGGGGAGAAACCATGAATGAATTAACTGCAGGTGTGAGTTGGATCGCCGTGACAGTGAGTTTTGTCGTATCGTTTATGTTAGGTTGGCTGTGGTATAGTTCAAAGCTTTTTGGGGAAAAGTGGGCAGAGGGTGTAGGCGTAGAGATGGGTGATGCGAGTACTATGCCCTGAGTGTTATGGTTATACCGAGTCGCCCGTAAGTTATTTACTTTTATAGTGCCATTCGAGAAACTCAGAATGGTATTCGAGTAAGAATATTATTTTATGACCAACCGAGGTTAAACCAGTCTTCAAATTTTCCATGCTGGAGAATCAATATAATGAAAATAAAATCTGTAAAGGATAGTTCTGTATTTCAGAAAATTCTTTTATGTATATTTATGATCATCAATATATGTTCATCTGCAGTATTCGCACAGCAAGGCTGCGCATATCTTGATCAATATATGGCGCCGTTTAATCTTCCTGTTGATAACTGGCCTGAAGGTATTGCTGGCCCAGCGCCAGGCGACGTAGAGCAACGCTTGGTAGGTCCGGAACAATGCACGGTCATTGCAGATAAAATCATAAAGAATGCTCACGGTATCCCTTATCGGCAGATAACCATTGGTATTAGCGGTTCAGTTTTTGGTTACGCACCGGTAAATTCATTATCAATGCCACCTCTGGGGACAGGTATCCCCGGTGAAGGTCGAGGAAATACATTTTCCGATCACGCCTTCATTTGGCAAACCCAGGGCACCATGGGCCCTTTTATACCAGGCATTGGTTATTACAATTATAGCGATGTAACACCCGCTAGCGTCGAGATCTTGATTCCGCAAAATCCAGATGACTGGAATGGTCATATGTGGGTGTTAGTGCACGGCGCAGGACGCTTTCCGCCACTAAATTTTCATCCGCGAAATCCCGGTGTCTTTAACCGGTACACAGAAACCAGTGAATCCGCCGGCGCGTTAATGGACATGGGTTATGCGGTAGTCTGGACTCGGCGTGATGCCGCCATCACCGATGAAGCATCAATGAACGTAGCCAATACAGTCATTCTAGATGATGGGACTGAATTAGGTGGCCCAGGAAAATTGGGTATGGGATTTAACGATAATCTCAGTGTGATTCGAGACTACACGGTTATTAGTCGTAATTTTATCGAACAACAATTAGGTAAAAGACCCGCGCATCTTTTTTACAGGGGTCATTCTGCCGGGGGTGCGATGGGTCGGAGTTTTCTTGTTATTCGTGGGATGAATACTGATCATTCTGGCGAGCAGTTATTTCATGGTTTTTACCTTGATGACAGCGCGGGTGGACGTGGCGCAACCGCGTATTTCTGGGAGTCCGAGGTAGTTGATGAGCTGGGGTCCTTCCGTCTTAAACCCAGCGACACGGATTACCTTAAATTTGCGGGTGAGCAAATGAAATTTATGACACCCGTGATAGAGGTTATACATGGGGCATATGCCGGAGGAAATACCTCAACAGTTCCTAGACTATTCGAACGTGTGCCTGCAACGTATTTTCAATACAAGCGTGAAAATGCCAGGATAAATATAGAGAAAGGTCTGGGTGATATCTGGAAATCCTATGAGATTGCAGGCGTCAGTCACGCTGATGCCTCTGCCGAGGCCACAAAATATCCAGCGCTTGCAAAAGACATGGTCGATATAGGCGGCATAGCAATTAAACTGGAACAAACCCTGGTTGACTGGGTAATTAATAATAAAAAACCACCCGCAACACGGGTTGATGCCCGTGATGTTTGGGATCTGGATGAAAAGGCAGGACCCGCCATACAACTTCCCGAGACCGCCTGTCCTCGAGGCATCTTCCGACCCTATATGAATAGACCAGATGGTACGGCGGTGGGGTCCAGCCCTGCCCTTTTTATACCATACCTGACTCAGCCACAAGCCCAGATCAATGAACGTCAACCAAGACCTGCTGGCTATAATGATGACTGGTTGGAACCATTGGATCGATTTGGTTATCTGGTAGATATGACTGAAAGCGGACATCGTATGACTCGGCCATCCATTGAACAATCCTGGCATATCCGATACCGTGAAGGCAAGAATACCGGTATATTGAAACCCTATGAACGCCTAACCCGTGATCGTTATGTTGCCTGTGTAAGTAATGTAGTAAACGACCTCTATGCAGATGGATTACTTTTAGCAGAGGCAGTGGATTGGTATATCGAAAAGGCCAGGACAGATGAGATTGGAGTGGACTGATAACTACCATGGATAAACTGAAACACTTCTTCATTATAATTGGTCCTGGCATGTTGACCGCTGCCACGGGCGTCGGTGCGGGTGATCTTGCGTCGGGTAGTTTCGCCGGGAGTTTACTTGGTACGACGGTCCTCTGGGCAGTAATCGTTGGTGCTTTTCTAAAATATGTTGTGACTGAAGGTATCGCAAGATGGCAACTTGCAACAGGTACCACCCTGCTTGAAGGTATGACCGTAAACCTGGGTAGAGGCACGGCCTGGTTGTTTCTACCCTACCTGCTTATGTTTACCTATTTTATTGGTACGGCAATGATGAGTGCCTGCGGTGTTACGTTGCATGCCATGTTTCCTGTGTTTGATGATCCGGTCAATGGAAAGATATTTTTTGGTATCCTCGCCAGTATTGTCGGTTTTGTTCTCGTTTATAATGGTGGGTATAAATTATTTGAAAAGGTGATTCGTGTTTGTATCGTCATTATGTTTATCTGCGTCATTGTCACTGCAGGTTTAATGTGGCCAGGTACTGATTTAGTATTAAAAGGCCTGCTTATTCCATCTATTCCCGATATACAAGGTGATGGTTTGATCTGGACAATCGCACTAATTGGTGGTGTGGGCGGTACAGTGACGGTATTGAGTTATGGTTACTGGATCCGTGAGGAAGGTAGAGGAACCGGTGAAGATTTATCGGTATGTCAGCTAGATCTGGCAGTGGGATATTTCATGACGGCATTGTTTGGTATTTCCATGGTTATAATCGGTAGTAATGTCACTATTCAAGGTGGTGGTGCGGGCCTACTTGTAAATTTATCGAATGAGCTTGGAAATGAACTTGGGCCTGCTGGAAAATGGTTGTTTCTGATCGGTGCATTTGGTGCGGTATTCAGCAGTCTGTTAGGCGTGTGGCAATCAATCCCTTATATCTTTACGGATACATGGTTATTGGCACGACAGCCACGTGAACAGACTAATGATAGGGACGCATCATTCAAGATAGATACGAACTCTCCTATCTATAAAAGATATGTTGCCATCATCGCCTTTATTCCAATGTTAGGTCTATTCACCAGCTTTCAACAGGCACAAAAATTATATGCGGTAACCGGTGCATTCTTTTTTCCACTCTTGGCATTAGCATTATTACTCTTGAACAGTCGCGCACGGTGGGTCGGCGAAAAATATAAATATGGACCGTTGGCTAAAATATGTCTGGTGGCAATCCTGCTATTTTTTCTTTGGGCGGGGATTACCAATATATTAAAAATGCTGTCTTAAAGATTGCTTTCACTCACGTTCATTGCTGGTAATAATTCAAACTCTGGTATCAAATAACTTTGTATGATCTGAACATATGAAGGTGTAATTCACCTATATAGAGTGACGGGTAAGATTAATAATTAATTTTAGGAAAACACCCAACATTTGATTGTCCAGCTAATATATTTGTATCTATTTACTGTTGAATATAAGAATTACCGATAAATTAACTTAGTAGCATTGTGTTTTGCTTCA
>CAUZRI010000043.1:0-9624 GCA_963582285.1 Gammaproteobacteria bacterium
CAGCAGGATTTAAGGCTACCAGGACGTCAGGATGATCACCGGGGGTATGAATATCATAAGAAGAAAAGTTTAACTGAAAGCTACTAACACCGGCCAGAGTTCCCGCAGGCGCGCGTATCTCAGCTGGAAAATCCGGTAGTGTACTAATATCATGCCCAACAATTGCTGAATTATCACTAAACATGGCACCGGTAACCTGCATACCGTCACCTGAGTCACCTGCAAAGCGTATAATTACATTCTCAACTTCAACGAATCCTTCACCATTTGTTACATTAATATTAGCTGATTCAGTAACCGGCTTTTTCTCATTTGACATGGTTAAATCCTGCATCCTTATGATAAAAAATAAATACGCGGCATTTTAGCAATAACTGGAGAATAATTGCTAATTACTTATCAAGCTTTTCATCTTAACTGTGAGCTACTTCCATACAAATAAATAAAAATCTGAAATTAACAAACCGCAAAAAACTAATGCACAATTATGTAAATTAATTATAATAATTATTTACACAATATAATACAATAAATACATGCAGTTACAACATTTTTATGATAATTTGATTTATAGTATTATTTATGAGGTGTTGCTTCCTTCATCCGCCCATCGACGCTTGTCCCACATCATTTCCGGTATTCCCTCTCGCCTTGCCAAGGTACGTGCGACAACGAATAGGAGATCAGAAAGACGATTAAGTAATTGTAGGGTAATGCCATTGATTGTTTCCTCGTCGCCAAGTCCTACTAAATGACGCTCTGCTCGACGACATACCGACCGGGATAAATGACATATAGATGATGCCTTACCGCCTCCAGGCAATATAAATTCCTTCAAACTTTCCAGCTCATTGTTCAAATTATCGATAGCTTGCTCTACCCTTAAAATATATTTATCAGTAATAAAGGCATTTCCTGGAAGTGATAACTCCCCACCCGCATCAAACAAGGCATGTTGCATGTCAATTATTACATCAACAATATCTTCGTCTTGGATTTCTAATAAAAGCATTCCCAGCAGGCAATTAACTTCATCTATATCTCCCATTACTTCTATTCGCAGCGCAGTTTTTGATACTCGTTCTCCGTTTCCCAAACCGGTTAAACCTTGATCCCCTGTCCTGGTATATATCCGTGTCAAACGATTGCCCATGGTGATTTCCTCATAAACAGTTAATTAAGATTTGCTATTGGTAATTGTACTGTATCGACAACATATAATTTCTACCAGGAGATGGATAATAAGTTTCTACCTGAGGCGAAGGAAATGGCTTTCTAAAATCAAACGCAATAATTCCTGAATCACTATATTTAGTATCTAATAAATTATTTATGCGAAATGATAAGTTAAAGTCATCAATCGTTATTGTATTGTTCCAATTGAAAACAGTGTAACCAGGAAGTCCATTGAAACTTTCAGAAAAATCTCCACCAAATTGTCTATCGCTCAAGCTATTTAACTCAAGATGAGTATCAAAAAGTTCATTAAACATATAATTCGCGCTGACGGCGCCTGAATGTTTCGATAAAAACGTTAGCTTATTTCCCTGGAACTGACCGCTGGTATAGTTTGCATCAAGATAACTGTAATTCATTGTAACGCTCAGTCTTTCAGTAAATGAATATCGACCTTCTAGAATTACACCCTTACGTCTGGTATCTCCGAGATTGGTATTTAAAAAAGATTCCGGATCAAAAACAATTTCGTCATCAATGTTTAACTGAAACAGTTGAATACTGAACAAGTTATTTTCCCTTTGCCACTCAGCACCCAATTCCATAGACAGGCCGGTTTGTGTGATTGGAAAAGGTAGCGTTGTTCCAAAATTAAATAATTGAGAAAAAAAGTTATTATCAACAATTGCAGAATATTCGTCAGCAGTTACAAATCGATAATTCTTGTCCAACTTACCAAATAACCTCCACATTGAACTCAGATCGTATGAATAACCAAACTCCCATGCATTTGCCACATCATCTATTTCGCTACCTTCGGGCAATGATCTGCCAAAACTAATAGTATCCACTAAAATATCATTCTTAACCTTTCCATGTCGAACCCCTCCAGTTAACGTTAAGTTTTCCACAACAGGTATTGATAGTTGTGCGTAATATCCATATTGAGTTTGAATATCATCTGTGATGCCAAAATTCGACTGTATGAGATAATCGGTTTTAAAATAATCCATACCAATAGTAAGGACCGCTGCTCCAGTGGATAAGGGATAAGTCACGTTTACTCTAGGGGTTAACTCCAGATGATGACGTTTTGAAAAAAAGTCTTGTGGGTTACCAGCAGAGCTGAGTTCACCATTAATATTATTAATCCTGTTGGTGTATTCAGCCATAAAATCAAGGCCAGTCATAAAATTTTGTACAACGCCAACTCGTCCAACCCGGGTTTTTGTTAAAATATTATCATTCGGATTCAATGCCTGTTTTCGATCAAGATTTAATAGATCTCTGAACAATGCTCCGGGCAATTCGAGGTTTTCTGACAAGTCTTGGAACTCAAAGAATACTTCACCGCTTCGGTATTCATAATTCATCTTTGATGACAGGTCTGTTAAACGTAATGCATTATTTTTTCGATAGTTATCGTTTAGTAATCGATAGCCACTCAGTCGATAACTAAAACCGGAGTCATGGCTGTTTTCAAGACCGACAAATACATTACGTTGATTAAAACTACCATATCGTGCCTCAGCCAGTATTTTAGGGCGGTCAGGTTTACGGGTAATGATATTTATCACTCCTCCTACGGCCTTATCACCGTATAGAGTTCCCATGCTGCCTTTTATAATTTCAATTTGTTTTATATTTTTTAGTGAAACAGTGTTTAGATCAGGCAAGCTGTTATCCACATTATTTAGCCGTCTACCATCAATCATTATTAAAATATTTTGTGCTGATGTGGCAGCAAATCCTCGTATCCCTATATTCGCATCAGTCCCGTCGCCAAACAGATCTGAGATCTGAAGTCCCCCAGTGTTACGTAACACATCAACAATATGATCAGCACCACTTAAGGCTATTTCCTCTGCAGTGATGACGGTTACCCTGCCAGGTATCGACTTGGCTGAACTTTCAAATCGTGTGCCACTGACAACAACCATTTCCAGCGCTCTAACTGTATTGAATGGAATGAAGAGGGAGCATGCAAGGAAACCTGCGATACCCTGATAACAAAAATTATTTTTACCCATGAGACGCTCCTGTAGTGCCCTCGCACTAATTATGAACAAGATACGTATCTGAAATGGATTGGAGATAAATTGAAAACCAGCTCATTTATCGACAAATCGCCCTCCGCGATACGGTCCTCAGATATGGCCTGTCTCCGGGCTTGTGGGCGTTACGTCCTAGGTAAATCGCCTTCCCATGTACTAACACAGTGGCATATGATTTACCCGTAACCCACCTACCGTTGCGGGGGCAGCGTCGGAATGATTAATAATTAACTTCACCGACTTCCAGATTAACCCTTCAAGCAGATTGCCATTAGGGAACCAAAACCTGTACTTGATTCTAGAATGAAACTTGCAAAAATTACAAGGTTAATATTAATAATTTTTAACCTGGACTAGTCAGCTTCATCTATGACGACTATAATCACGCACGAACGGTTCATCTGAGGAGCGTTGCGATGGAATTTTTTCCACCAGGCTCAGATGAAACAGATTATTTGTCAAACCGCGCTCGCTTGAAATGTCCTGGATCTAGGAATGAAAGCGAGATGACTGGAATCCGCTTGTTTGTTCTCCTATTTTCCCTCGGCAATAAAAATTAAAAATGTTGAAGGCTAGATATAAATGACCCAAATAAACACTAAAAATTCGTTGGAGCGATTGTTGGGCGAACGTATTCTTGTGCTGGATGGTGCATTAGGCACCATGATCCAGAGCTATAAGCTAGAAGAAGCCGATTACAGGGGGGAACGTTTTATAGATCACCCTGTTCATGTACAGGGAAATAATGATCTGCTCAATATTACCCGACCCGATGTTGTCTCTGCTATTCATTCCGCCTACCTCGATGCAGGTGCAGATATACTGGAAACGAATACATTTAATTCAACAGCCATTGCAATGGCTGACTATCAAATGGAAGACCTCGCATTTGAGTTAAATAAAACTGGTGCCGAACTGGCAAGTAAATTAGCCGATAAATACACACAATCGAATCCTGATAAACCACGATTTGTAGCTGGCGTGCTAGGACCAACAAATCGAACCGCCTCAATCTCACCTGATGTTAACAACCCAGGATTTCGAAATACGACATTCATGGAGCTGGTGGATACTTATCTCACCGCAATTGATGGACTGGTAGCAGGCAAGGTTGATCTACTACTTGTAGAAACAGTGTTTGATACCCTTAATGCGAAGGCTGCTTTGTTTGCCATTGATCAATATTTTGAAACACATGATCTGAGACTTCCGATTATGATTTCAGGGACGATAACCGACGCATCAGGTAGGACCTTGACTGGCCAAACCACTGAGGCTTTTTGGAATTCTCTAAGACATGCCAAACCAATTAGTATCGGATTGAATTGTGCATTAGGCCCCCAAGAATTACGACAATATGTAGAAGAACTTTCCCGGATTAGTGAAACCCATGTTAGCGCCCATCCCAATGCTGGTCTTCCAAATGAATTTGGTGAATACGAGCTGGATGCCGATACTATGGCTAAAGAAATAAAAGACTGGGCAGAATCCGGATTTCTTAATATCGTGGGTGGATGTTGCGGTACCACACCCCAACACATTCATGCTATCGCATCATGTGTTGAAAGTATTACACCTAGAAAAATTCCTCAAATAGACCGAACCTTAAGATTAAGTGGATTGGAACCTCTCACGGTAACGCCTGATACAAATTTCATAAATATTGGTGAACGTACAAACGTGGCTGGATCACCCAAATTTCTACGTCTTATAAAGGAAGATAATCTTGAACAGGCATTGGACATCGCCAAGCAACAAGTAGAGAACGGTGCACAGATCATCGATATTTGTATGGACGAAGGCATGCTCGAATCGGAAAAGCTGATGCACGACTTCCTCTGCCTGGTCAGCGCAGAACCAGATATATGTCGAATTCCTATTATGATTGATTCTTCCAGATGGTCAGTGATAGAGGCAGGATTACGCTGTATTCAGGGCAAAGGTATCGTCAACTCTATCAGTTTGAAAGAAGGTGAAAAAGAATTCCTGGAACATGCTGTCCTCCTCAGACGATATGGCGCAGCTGTAGTTGTCATGGGATTTGATGAACAAGGTCAGGCCGATACCACTGAGAGGCGATTTGAGGTAGCAAAGCGGTCGTATGATCTGCTGGTTGATCAGGCAGGCATACCACCAGAAGATATTATCTTTGATCCGAATATTCTCACCGTAGCCACGGGCATGTCAGAACATAATGATTATGCAGTATCGTTTTTTGAAGCAACTCGCCTGATAAAAGAACATCTTCCCTATGCATTGGTGAGCGGTGGCTTGAGCAATGTGTCATTTTCATTTCGTGGAAATAACCCGGTACGAGAGGCTATGCATTCAGCATTTCTCTATCACGGCATCAAGGCGGGTATGGATATGGCTATTGTCAACGCGGGACAATTAGAAATCTATGATGCAATTTCAAAAGACCTGCTGGAGCGTGTGGAAGACGTTTTATTAAATCGTAGAGAGGATTCCACAGAAAGACTGGTTGATTTTGCAGACTCTGTGACACAACAAGATACAAAAGAAAAGGTTAATGAACATGCCTGGCGTGACAATACGACAGTTCAGGAACGCATTACCCACGCCCTGGTAAAAGGCATTGATGACTTTATCGTCGAAGATACCATAGAAGCCAAGGCACTCTTCCCGGCCTCAATACAGGTTATTGAAGGCCCGTTAATGGACGGCATGAATGTAGTAGGAGATCTGTTTGGTTCTGGGAAAATGTTTCTACCCCAGGTAGTTAAAAGCGCACGCGTAATGAAAAAAGCCGTGGCATACCTAATCCCCTTTATTGAAGCTGAAAAACAGCAAAGTGGAAACTTATCCTCCAAAGGTAAGATCATCATGGCAACCGTTAAAGGTGATGTGCACGACATTGGCAAAAATATTGTTGGTGTCGTCCTGCAATGTAATAATTTTGATGTGGTAGATCTCGGCGTCATGGTACCCGCTGAAAAAATTCTTCAGACTGCAAAAGATGAAAAAGCCGATATTATTGGCCTAAGTGGCCTAATTACGCCTTCATTAGATGAGATGGTACACGTCGCCAAAGAAATGACCCGCCAGGAATTTCATTTGCCGTTAATGATAGGTGGGGCTACCACATCACGTGCCCATACCGCGGTTAAAATTGATCCTGAATATAACGAACCTGTTATCCATGTCAAGGACGCCTCCCGTGCAGTAGGTGTTGCACAGAAATTAATCAGTAAAGACTTGAAACCTGCCTATGTAAAAGAGATAAGTGACGAATATGTGTTAGTCCGTGAACGTCATGCAGGACGACAACAAAAAATTAACTGGCTCTCCATTGAAGAAGCACGAGCCAACCGTCATACCATTGATTGGGTCAACTACGTGCCGACTCCACCGACTAAACCTGGCATTACTGTATTAAAAGATTACCCCCTTGATGAGTTGGCTAAATATATCGATTGGACACCTTTTTTCATGGCATGGGAGCTTGCAGGAAAATATCCACGAATCCTAAAAGATGAAGTGGTGGGTGATGCAGCAACAAAATTATTTACTGATGCTAAAAAAATGCTTAAACAAATCATAGATGAAAAGTGGTTTAAGGCACATGGCGTAATCGGTATTTTTCCGGCAAATTCTATAGGTCATGATGACATTAACATCTATATCGACGATGACCGTAAGGGCTTGTTAAGCACATTACATTTTCTCAGACAACAAACACGTAAACCACCAGGGCAGTATAACTACTCACTGTCAGACTTTATTGCACCCGAAGAAACGCACGTTAAGGATTATATAGGTGCGTTTGCCGTAGCATGTGGATTTGGAATCGAAGAGAAAATAAAACAATTTGAAGATGACCTTGACGACTATAGTGCCATAATGGTGAAGGCCTTAGCGGATCGTTTGGCGGAAGCGTTTGCAGAGCGCATACACCTAAGGACACGACAGGAATTTTGGGGCTATGTTACAAACGAAAAACTCGATAGTGATGCGCTAATATCGGAGAAATACCAGGGTATACGCCCTGCTCCTGGTTACCCAGCCTGTCCGGACCATACTGAAAAAAGTATTTTATGGGAGATCATCGATGTAGAAAATAATACCGGCATAACGTTGACAGATTCCTGGGCAATGTATCCCACCGCTGCTGTCAGCGGCTGGTACTTATCTCATCCTGACTCTCGATATTTTGGACTGGGAAAAATTAATAACGATCAAGTGCACGATTACGCAAAGAGAAAAGGCGTTGAATTCCACCATATTGAAAAATCATTATCTCCTTCATTGGGATATGATTCAGAAAGTCCTGAATAAAACTAAAGCTTAGTCGCAATAGATGAATATTCGATCTCCCCTCCCCCAGTGATCTCGGACAAATTGTTAACATTCATAATCAGGCAATTGCTACAGGCGCAATTGGTTACACGAAGACATTTAACGTTGATGAGCGTAAGCAGTGGTTACAATCACATACAAATTATCGTCCACTCATCATTGCTGAATTAAAAGGTGATGTTGTTGGCTGGGCTAATCTCACTGATTATCGTTCTGGACGTGACGCATTCCAGAATACCACAGAAATTAGTTACCATGTGCACGCCAACCACTATCGCAATGGTATCGCGACAGCATTGGTTAGACATCTAATTGAACTTTGTCCCAGTATAGAAATTAGCACATTACTTGCCATTATTCTTAAATCTAATCTTGCGAGTACAAGTCTTTTAGAAAAGCTTGGATTTTTGAGATGGGCTGAATTACCTGATGTCGCAGAGATGAATAATAAAAAGGTCTCTCATTTGTATTATGAGCTACATATCCATCCTCAATAATTTACATTCAATCATCTAAAATAAATTTTAGACCAGTTCAATCTAACAAGATCAGATAGTTGCATCTCATCCTGAGGGCCCTTTTGTATTCCTGTTCGAAATAACCACACGACATATTATTTTGCCTGTTTACAAAGGTAAGACAGGGAGAAGTTACATCTCAGCACTCTATTTCTAATGAACAATCTTAAATAATATATCGTTTCATCTAGTCACGATTGATAATAGTGCCACGCAGATATACAGAATTGATCCGTCGTGTATTCGTTATATCTTCAAGAGGGTTCGCATCCAGAACGATAAAGTCTGCACTTTTACCCGCCTCCAGGGTACCAGCGTCATGA
This sequence comes from Gammaproteobacteria bacterium, assembly GCA_963582285.1. GTDB lineage: Bacteria > Pseudomonadota > Gammaproteobacteria > Eutrophobiales > Eutrophobiaceae > Eutrophobius. Next base: position 8,389 of record CAUZRI010000043.1, read on the forward strand.
AGTTGCAACAGCTCGGCAGAGTTACGCGTTGATGCAACGATTACCTCAGATGGTGTTAACCCTGCTGCAACCATATCCGCCATTTGCACATGTGGTTCCCATAGGACACTGCCATCAGTACCTTGAGTGATCTTTACGCCTGCTTTATGAAGCTTGACCATATTTCGTGCCTGAATTCCAAAGAACTTCTGAACCTCGGGATTGTCTGTGGCCCCAGCCTGTAGTTTCTTCAGTTCTTCATCGGGGATTGACCCACGGAGCCAACTCATATCTGTTGCTACGCCACGATTTGGAAGATTAGGGATCAGCGCAACATGCGGACGTTCTCTGAATAACGCAACAGTTTCATCATCTATATCCTTGTCACGGATCCCATGCGCGAAGGCATCTAAACCCGCACGCAGTAATCCTTTTGCATCCGACATAGCAAAGATGTGTGCTGCAACTCGAATTCCATGTTTATGTGCTTCATCTATAATTGCACTATATTGAGCTGGAGACATTTTTTCATACTGACCATTACGGTCATCGACCCAAATTTTAATGAAATCAACCTTCCTGGCAGCCTGTTCCTGGATAGCTTTCCTCCCCTCTTCTACACTCTTTATCCAGTAAGCGACCTCAGATCGACCAGGTTCCGGTGTCGTGATTCCACGCCCGGCCGTATAATAACGTGCTGCGCCAGAAATAATTTCATCACGTACCTTAAAGGGTTCATCGCTGACATCTTGACCGAGACTCAACACAGCACCGACCCCAAAATAGGCCAGTTTTCGAAGCTGCTCGATGAGTTTTTCTCTATCTCCCGACAAATGTTTATGCGTGTCTATAATCGTTGGCATGACGGTCTTGCCACGAAGATTAACCCGTGTCGCACCCGACGGCACAACGACTACCCCACGACGTCCAATGTGAGTCAATCGATCATCCACGACAATAAATGCTGAATCCTCAATCGGCGCGCTACCATCTCCGACGATGAGCCTTGCTCCTTCGAACACGGTTACGTTGCTGGTCGTTTGCGCCTCGCCTGTCTGAAATATGGAAAATGAGACCGTTAGGAATAGAACCATCAAAGATAAAATATTACGATGCATGACTGGACTAGAAAATGTTTCGTCGTTTCGCATGAAAACCTCCTGGCAACTGGATGATCAAAGTATGGGAATAGTTATATCAAGATAATCGGACTCGGGCGCGACGTCAAGAAATGTAGTCTGAGAGACAGAAAAAAAT
>CAUZRI010000044.1:0-9525 GCA_963582285.1 Gammaproteobacteria bacterium
AATGTTGATACTTTTGAGTAAGCATAATTTCGTCAAAAATATAACTAGCAGAAGGCGTTGGTACTAGAAGTTTCCACTTAATGACAATGATAGACGTATTCCCCGAGTCTGGTCTCGAAATTGTCTTGATTCCAGAGACGATAGATCACGTTCGCCGGAGAATATCCTGCGGTCGCGAATGTCAGCAAAATCAAGCAAATTTTCTCCGCTGATCCTGATTTTAATCTCAGCCCATCGCGTCGTCTCAACAAAAGTACGAAATTCCATACCTTCATTATATATTTCCAGCTCGTTGACTTTGAACCGCAGTTGTTTTGCCCTTTCACCAATGTGCCAACCCCAGGCTATTTTCTGATCTTGAAAATCCTGTCGGTAATCGATCTCTATACCGTATTTATTCTCAATATTAAAGAATACAGGACCACCGGATACAAACCCTACTGAGAGCATCCTGTTTTCACCTGTTACAGGATCAACGACAGTGGAATCTTGCCAACGGAGTTTGATATCCAGCTTTGCTGCAGTCAATCCTAGCCAGTCCATTGGCACGGTACTTTCAAATTGCAAACCCCAACGACGACCATCGCCAATATTTCCCGGTGCTTCAAAGGTCGGTGACAATGGCAACAAGTCCAGCACATCGGAGATCCAATTATGGAATGCCGTTAGTTTGACGACGGCGTCCCCGCCAAAACGTTTTTCCTGGCTGAGTTCAAGTTTCCATGTTGCATCAGGTTTAATGTTTGGATTTCCCAGGGCCACGTCATCATCCAGAAACTCCGTAGCACTGACAAAGTCCTCCAAGTCTAGCTGGGCAATATCACGGACAATCTGCAGTCGTGTTTGATCGCTATTGGCCGATGAGTAGGTCAATATAGCTTGAGGTTTGAGAAAGAAAAAGTCTCTGATTTGCTCGGCATCACCCGTTTGGGTAATGGTAGAGGCCTCTGCTCCCAGGCCGTAGTCCAATTCAAACTGTCCCAGTACCCAGGTGTCTTTTAAGAGAAAATCCCAACGTATTTCCTCTACCCTGGAATTTGCCCCGGGCACATCTACAATTACGGGCCCTGAACCCGTGTCATCGGTTTGTAGCAAGGTACTGTCAAGTACATTGTAGGCTCTTTCCATGTTTGCCTGTATGGCGTGGTTGGACAACCCTGACCAGTCAAATTCCAGTCTGCCTATGATTTCATTGGAATCCTGGTTACCTGTTGCTTCTCTGAACAAGGTTTCCTGGCCAGTACTTTGGGTATCGACTTGTATATTGCTAAATTCCTTATCGCCCTTCACATAGAGAAAAATTCCCTTTGCAGTAAAATCTGTAAATAACAAACGTTCAATATCCAGCCCAAATTCATAATTCGGCTCTTTCTCAACATTATCAAAGAATATGTCTTCGCGGATGCCGGTCAGCTCATCAGTTCGCAAAGAGTCAGTAAAGTTCCGGCGTTTGCCAGTATTGTAATTTGTATTAATCTGGATAAAGGATTCGCCCCACCATGCAGAGGCGTTAAGGTTTGTCGTTACAAACTTATTCCTGTTGTTTCTATCATTCAACCAGCTTTCTATCACATCCCCAGCAGGATTGAATCTGTCCTCGGTGCCGTTACGGCCGACAGAGTTACGTCTGCCACTAATACCAACGTTGTAGTCGATACCCTTCCAATTATCCGATAATGAAATTCTTCCACTTGGTGTTACGCCTCCAAATCCAAAGGTTCGCCTAATACCGGTCTGCCACTGCACGGAAGCCGGTATGCCTTCACGCAAAATTATGTTTACAACTGCCGAATTCCCTCTCATATCTATGCTACGGACCTGTCCTCTGATTAATTCGATGCGTTCCACTGATGCAGCCGGGATCCTGGTCAAAATATTCCCCAGAGAATCTCGTTTTGCACTAGGACGACGGTCGTCAATGAGGACATTACCAGCATTATTGGCGAAACCCCTGACTCGATTGTGATTAAAACCTCCTTCTAATTGAAACCCAGGTACCTGATTCACCATATCCAGGGCGTTAATGGGTTGAAAACGGTCAAAAAAACTGACCGGGTAACTAACTAGATCCCGTCCAAGGTTTTCATCCTCAGGTATTGGCTGATCGTTGATAGGTGCTGTTTGCTGCGCTTGAGGTAGTTGCTGGAAGACTAGACATGTAACCAGAATAATATTACCCATAGATAGAATTTTTTGGCACTTCATATCACGCTGTCCATATATCTGTACGTCTGAATCTTCATGCATTCCTTCCAAGGGTTAATATTGGGACTGTAATCTACAGCATTTCGGCGAGGACTTTGTGCAAACTAATTGAATATTATGAATCTTTTAATTTATATAATTTTCAAAAGGCACCGCTAACGGTAAAAAAAAGTTGCGCACCGCGGGTACGGTGTCGCAATTGCGTAGATGCAAGTCGTGAAAGGTCTCGTTCATCGGTAAATGTTGTACGAATTCGTTCCTCTTCAAAGTTCAGAATATTTTTGCCAGACAGTTGCATTTTAACGCCGAACCAACGCGTGGTTTCGATAAAGGCAGTTAACGCGATCCCTTCATCAAAAATTTCCAATTCATTGGCCTTGAATAAAAACCGTTCTGCCCGCTCAATAATACTCCAACCCCAGGCGACCCGGGCTGTTTGAAAATCCTGTCGATAATCAACAAAGACGGCATACTTATTTTCATTATTAAAGCGAATGCCTCCTCCTGAACTCCCTTTGATGGAAAGCACCCGGTTTTGATTGGTCACGGGATCTATAACCGTCGAATCTTGCCAACGTACCTTAAAGTTTATTTTTGCATCCACCAGGCCTAAGCTATCCAAGGGTATCGTGGTATCCAGTTCCACCCCCCAACGTCGCCCATCACCGATATTTCCCCGGGCCTCAAAACGTGTAGATAAGGGTAATAAATCCAGGACATCGGATATCCAGTGATGAAATGCTGTGAGTCTGACGACGCTATCGTCGGCAAATCGTTTCTCCTGAGTCAAATCAAGCACCCAGGTGGTATCTGGCTGAATATTTGGATTACCCAGGGCAAGATCATCCTCATCAAATACAGTGGCGCTGACAAAACCTTTGAGATCCAACTGGGCCACTTCCCTTGCCAGCTTTAGTCGGGTTTGATCGCCAGTATTTGTAGCGTAGGTTAAAACCACCTGTGGCTTGATAAAGAAGAAGTCCCTTTCAGACAGCACATCGCCACTTTGTGTAATCGTCGATGCTTCAGCGCCTATACCATAATCAAGCTCAAATTTACCTCGTACCCAGGTGTCCTTTAGCAGAAAATCCCAACGGATTTCTTCGACCCTTGAATTGGCCCCGGGCACATCGATAATGACCGGACCTGCCCCGGAATCATCGGTCTGCAGCAATGAACTATCCAAGACATTATAGGCGCGCTCAAGGTTACCCTGAATCAAGTGAGCAGATAGCCCTGACCAGTCAAATTCCAGTCTCGCTATGGTTTCAGATGTATCTACCTGGCTATTCGCTACCCGGAGTAATGTTTGTATGTCTTGATTATTAATATTACGTTGTGTGGAGAGGCTATCGGCACTATTTTGGTTATAGAGAAAAATTAATTTGCCGATTATATCTTGTGAAAGCTCGCGCTCTGCATCGAACCCTGCCTCAAAGGAGGGTCTATCCTCATCTTCCGCCACAAGATTTTGTCTAGGTGCATTTCCCAAAAGCTGGGGGACACGGCGCGAGACTGTTGCTACTTTGTTTTTCTCGAATTGAATGTTGGAATTGAGCTGAACCAGCGTTTTGCCTAACAGGGACGCCACATTAAAATTCCCTTTGATAAAATTATTTCTTATTTCCACTCCGTCAAAACGGATTTCAGTGAGGTCACCAGTAGGATTGATTATTTCATCTAACCCTATCCGGCCAAATGGTTGGTGTTGAGCCTCCAGACCAATATTATAATCAATGTCCTGCCAGTTATCTGACAGAGAAATAGTCCCTGCCGGCGCAACTTGTCCATAATTGAAACGTCTTTCAAGATGGGTCCTCCACTGTACGTTTGCGGTGGTATCATCTCTGAGAACAATATTGACTATGGTAGATTGTCCACGCATATCGATATTTCTGATCTGCCCACGGATTAATTCTATGCGTTCAACTGATTCCGCCGGGATACGGGCTAAAATGGCCGACAAACTGTCCTGTTTTGCGCTGGGTCGGCGATCATCAATCAATAAATTACCAGATGTATTACCAAATCCGCGTTCGTCGTCAACATTGTCATCGAGTTGAAATCCTGGCAGTTGATTGACCATATCCAAGGCAGTAATAGGCTGAAATCGTACGAAGAAACTTGCTGGGTAATTAGTGTAAACATTATCTGACGCTATAGAAGTATCAGGGATATCCTGAGAGTTGTGATCGTTAGAAAATACGACAGGTGTGTATAGGAAAAGAGAGAGTGCAATAACCAGATAGTTGCCATTAATGCATTCCAATTTTATGGCCTCCTTACTATTAATGTTATGAATCAAAACAATAAGTTACATTAAGTAATTAATGTAATTTATTGTTTTAAAATGGTGCCCGGGGACGGACTCGAACCGTCACAGTATTTCTACCGAGGGATTTTAAGTCCCTTGTGTCTACCAATTCCACCACCCGGGCTTGAGGTTGTAAACATTATATATAACAGAAATATAAAGGCAGGATTGTACTCACATTAATCAGGTATCAAATTGATCAACACATGGTTAATAAGTATGACTCGCCAAAACAGGTTAATACATCACGTCGAAAAGGCTCGAATCATACCCTTTTTAATTGTGTCAGAAAACACCCATTAATATATATTTTGAATTTCTGCTTATGCGTAGTAAGGGTAAATTAACGCACCGTTACAAATATTATAAATCTAACATCCGCATCAATTAATAGCGGACATTCGATAACTAGTGCCTGACGTAGATCTTAGTAGGGGTAACCTTCCAGCCTGTCCATTCCGGGTTTGTAATCCGGCAAGGGCGCCCAATTTTCGACGTTTGGCATCTTCACCTTCGGCAGACTCTGGGCGTCCATTACCGCGTCTTCAGGGATAACACCGTTTATATTGAGTAAATAGGCCGTCAGCGCGTAGACCTCATTGGCACTGAGGGTTCCCTCTTGGCCGAGAGGCATTCCGCGATTGATGAAGTCCCATATTGTGGGCGCGTACGGGGAGCGGATTGGCAGAATTTTTCCAAATTCCCAGGGGTCAGCATTAGGCCCCACGTCGGCTTTTAATAATCTGGGCGCCAGACCCCCAACTGCTTCATTACCATGACAGGCTATGCACTTATTCGCAAAAATTTCTACACCTTCTTTGGCATTTCCTCGTCCGGATGGCAGTCCTTCTCCTGTAGGACTGATATCAATATCCCAGGCGTTTAATTGCGCTTCACTCGGTGTGCTTCCGATACCGAACGTGGATTGTGCATGTGCAAAGCCCCCGTGTAACAACATTACTAGGGAGAGTAGACTAAGAATACGCATTGTGGACGCTCCCGTCGCTCGCTACACGCCATGTCTGAATGCTATTGTCCCTGCCCGGAACCCGATATGACGGATCCACTGGAATACCAAAGAATTTGGCAACCTGGACCCGCGTTGGTTGAACCTTGCCCAGTTCATCCGTGCAACGGGAAAGCAGCATGCTCTCGGATCCATCCCAGGTCCAGGGTAAGGTAAACCGGGTATGGGCCATGCGTTGCGGCGTCCCTACAAACTGCGCATCTTTCCATTTTTTGCCACCGTCGGTGGATACCTCTACCCTGCGTATGGCACCCCCACCAGACCAGGCCAGACCGCTGATCTCGTAGAATCCCTTGTCGGGTAACTGCTGTCCCGAGCTGGGAAAGGTGATGACCGATTTCGGTCCGATGGTGTAACCCAACGCAGCATCTACGTCATTCTGTCGAAGATGCCCGTAGTCGTTGTAGGTCATCCAGTACTTGTCCACTGCCTTGATTCGCCGCAGCCATTTTACGTTAAAGATCCCTTCGAAGCCGGGAACCATCAAGCGCAACGGATAACCCTGTTGGGGACGCACCGCCTCACCATTCATGCCGTAAGCCACCAGACTGTCTTCCATGGCCTTCGCCATAGGAATGCTAGACGTTCCCTTCACTTCCTCTGCCCCTTCGGCAATGATCCATGATGCGGATCCTTTCACTCCAGCCTCCTTAAGCAAGGTGGACAGGAGCACCCCGGTCCATTCGGCGCAACTGGTCAAGCCGTGGGATTCAGTTATGGTCTTGGCTCCGATACTCGGACGGTTTGCCGCGCACTCTACAAAATGAAGGCGGGTGACGGATGGAAAACGTTTCAGATCTTGTAGCGTGAAACTCAATGGACGGTCTACCATGCCGTGGATCATGAGCTGATGTGCATTGGGATCGATGTCAGGCACGTAGTGCCCCCGGGTGGTCGCCACATAGTGGAGTGCAGATGGCGTGATCACCCCCACCGATTCCTGAATCGGTGTCGCCACATGCTTAACCAGCCCAAAGGCATCGGGCGAATGGGGTCTGCCATGGGACTCGCGCACTGCAGTCTCGAAACTGGAACGCTGACCATAGGCAACCAAATCATCACTACCCTTGATGTACTTTTCGGGCATTTGCCCATTCGCGGACTGTGTCGCACCTGCTGCCAAACCACCGGCTAAAGCGGCGCTATTTTTTAGGAATTTCCTTCTATTAGATAGTTTCTTCGCCATGGGTCTCTCCTTCGTAATGAGGTTACTTGGAAATCGCTTCCCGATGGTCGAAAGTATATCAGGAATATACGTTTTGAGCTTGCTCTCACTTAAAAATCTACGCCTATTGCCCTGTAACTTCATGATAATCAAAAATTAATATAAATATGCAACCGATTTACTGGTTATCCCTGTTTTTAACTCTAATTATTTGCGTAGCATCTGTTGCTATTTAAGTTACCGTGTAACCATTCTAACTTTTCTCAGTCTCCTCTATCATATCAACTACTTCTCTCATTTAGAGAATTAACAGTCACCTCGATTTAACAGCTTTTTATCTATTGTCCATGCTAGATTTATCTGTGTGGAGTTTTCGCCCTAGGCGAAATAATCCATGAAACCTACGATGTCTAATTGAATATATTGAATGTATCTACAACCGGAATCGATCTCATGTCTACGTTGGCTATATCAACCAGCTAGAGTTTAAAAACCGAACGGTGAGACTTAACGAGTGGATCAGAAAACTGGCAGAAAACCAGTACTGTACTGAAAAATGGAGGCTGGGGTCGGATTCGAACCGGCGTAGACGGCTTTGCAGGCCGCTGCATAACCCCTCTGCCACCCAGCCATAAATTAGCGACAAGTATTGAGCGTAAAACAAAAGCCCCGGATTATTCCGGGGCCAATCTAAAACTGGAGCGGGAAACCGGGTTCGAACCGGCGACCTTATGCTTGGCAAGCATACGCTCTACCAACTGAGCTATTCCCGCATAAAACTTTATAAAACATCACATGCCAAACTCTACGCCAGTGTTATATCAACTATTTATTTACGGCGCAGTTGTGACTAAAAACCCGCACATTCTAACGATGCCAAGCGAAGTGTCAATCATTGTTCTTGTAAGTTACTGTTTTGTATTTGATTCTCTAATTTTAGGCCATGCGCTGGTTATATACTGCAACATTGACCATAAGGTCAAGGTCGCCGCAATATATAAACAAACTATGCCTATGTTATATATAGGAATTCCGTATAAATCCTGGCGATATATCAATAATATTAATGCAACCATTTGTGTAATAGTTTTTATTTTCCCATATATCGATACAGCAACCTTGCTTCGGGCACCCAGTTCCGCCATCCATTCTCGTAACGCAGATACCGTTATCTCTCTTCCAATAATGACTGCAGCGGGTATCACCATTATTAAACCAGGATCACGCGCAACGAGTAATACCAGGACCACCGCTACCATTAGTTTATCTGCAACTGGATCAAGAAATTCACCCAATTTAGATATTTGCCCCAGCTTTCTTGCTAAATATCCATCCAGTAAGTCTGTCAACGCTGCGATGGTAAAAACCATACATGCTGCTTGCATCGCCCAATCAAATGGGAGATAAAAAATAATAGCAAAAACAGGAATGAGAAGAATCCTAAATAAGGTAATTGAATTAGGTATATTCATGATTTATGAAGTGTATCGTAAATCTTGTAGGCTAGCTGCTGACTAATTCCCGGCACCTGTGCTAATTCTGCCAGTCCCGCTTTTTTTATACCTTGTATGCCTCCAAAATGTAGGATCAATTTTTGTCTACGTTTATGCCCTATTCCTTCAATAGTCTCTAGTGGAGATCGAATAATTTTCTTTTTTCTTCTTTGACGATGCCCGGCAATAGCAAATCGGTGAGCTTCATCACGAATTTCCTGTAACAAGTGTAGTATTATCGAGTCTTCCTGCAAGTGAACAAGCTTTTTACCATCGGATAATATCAACGTCTCCAAACCTGCTTTTCTAGCAGGTCCTTTTGCAATACCTAATAAGGTAACTGACTCATCAAGTTGTAATTCTTTTAATATTTCATTGACCACGGAAACTTGTCCCTTACCTCCATCAATTAATACTAAATCAGGTAATATTCCATCTCCTTTTTTAATTTTCATGTAGTGCCTGTTTACAACCTGTGCCATAGCCTGATAGTCATCACCGCCTGTGACACCTTTTATATTATATTTACGATAGTTTGATTTAATCGCGCCATCATTACCAAATACTACGCACGATCCAACAGTTTCACTTCCACTTAAATGACTAATGTCAAAACATTCTATTCGATTAATCTGGTCTTCAATGGCTAAAAATTTTGTTAACGCTTCTAGACGATCGCTATATCGCAAATTTTGTGCAAGGCGATGTTTTAATGCAATATTTGCATTGTCGATTGCCATTCTGACTAATTTGCCTTTTTCTCCCCGTGCTTGACTTTTTATACGTATATTTTTGTTCAGTTTTTTACTTAATATGTTTTCTAGTAATTCTGAATCAGTAGGTTTATGGCTGACATATATATTTACAGGCATCTCCTTAATATTATCACCGAGATAATACTGTTTAATAAATATATTCATTAGTTCTTCGGGTGTTTCTTGCATTTTCAGAGATTGAAAAAAACATTTGTTGCCAAGATTTAATCCACCGCGAATTAAAAATACCTGGACGCATGCAATGCCTGCCTGGTGATAACAAGCAATGATGTCCGCTTCAGTAGCGGGAGATGAAATATTTTCTGAAGACTGAAATTGACGTAACGTTACAATCTGATCCCTAAATTTTGCAGCCGTCTCAAATTCTAAATTTTTAGATGCTTCAAGCATTGGTTCAGTTAATGCTTGAATTACTTTTTTATTATTGCCTTCCATAAACAGCATTGCTAAATCAATATCATTGGCATAACTTTTTCTTGATATATAACCAACACAAGGTGCGCTACATCGATTTATTTGATATTGCAGACAAGGACGGCTTCGAT
>CAUZRI010000045.1:0-9347 GCA_963582285.1 Gammaproteobacteria bacterium
CAATTTCAACGCCTTCGCTTCTGCCCACCCAATTGGCTTGCATGGTCTTAACACGTTCCGGCCAACCAGGTAATTTGTTTAGGTCGTCCAGTAACTCATCTGCATAGGCGGTAATTCGCATGTAGTACATGGGAATTTCCCTTTTCTCAATTTCAGCCCCCGTGCGCCAACCGCGACCATCAATTACCTGTTCGTTGGCAAGAACTGTTTGATCAACCGGGTCCCAATTCACTACCCCAGTGGTTTTATAAACCAATCCTTGCTCCAGCATGCGCAGAAATAACCATTGATTCCATTTGTAATAATCTGGATGACAGGTAGCAAGTTCACGGTTCCAGTCTATGGCAAACCCCAGGGCCTTTAGTTGCCCCTTCATGTAATCTATGTTGTCGTAAGTCCATTTCGCCGGGGGCACATCGTTTGCCATGGCGGCATTTTCAGCAGGCAATCCAAAGCCATCCCATCCCATGGGCTGCAATACATTTTTGCCCAGCATCCTGTGATAACGAGAGATTACATCGCCGATGGTATAGTTACGTACATGTCCCATATGTAGCTTTCCACTTGGATATGGGAACATGCAAAGGCAGTAGAATTTCTCTTTATTTGGGTCCTCTTTTACTGTCAGAGCATCGGTTTCTTCCCACAATGCCTGTACATCAGATTCGATAGTTTCGGGGCTGTATCGAGCGTCCATATTGGTTATATTTAATTCCTGATTGTTAGATATAAAATGATAGGTGTTCAAGGATACCGTACCGGGCTTGCGGCAAACAAGCAGTGAAGTAAAAAAAGGCCCACAAATAGAGCGGGCCCGATGAAGATTAGTCCAACTGAATGGACAATTAAGGTTACAAAGCTTTTAAGTAATTATTATTTTTGGTTAACTACAAGAATGTCACGGTTCGCATCTACTGTTGCCTGACCTATTCCCTCAATTCTTCAATTGAATCAAAACGTCCATAGCTTTCTCTGTAAACAATGATAGCCTCGGCCCGTCTTTCACCAACACCTTTTACTGTCATTAGGGTCTCCTTGTCACCGGAATTAATATCTACGGGATCTGCTGCGATGCTATAGGCCGCGGCACTCAGAAGTAATGTGAATAAAACTGATTTTATACTGTCCATAATGTTTCTCCTTGTTATATTAGTACTTCCATTTATTACTTTTTACTACGATATGAATCTTAGCTATTTTTTTAAACGATGGGAATATACCTCAAATGGGGGGATGCTAATATTATACTGCGGAAAGGTTCGTTTTATTGATAAAACTAAAATAAGTTATTTTTCAGAATTCATTCTTTAAATGTTAACAGCAACATAATAAGTACTTTGTAAATATCGTCAGGGTTATGAGGAGTAACAATATTGCTACTCCTGCCAGTTTAATAATGAAAAACTAGAAACTTACATTCAAATCTAGTTGTAATAAGTCCTGGTCTTCGTTTATCACGTCACTCTTGACTGCATAATAATCGATACCAATAGCAACGTTTTGCATGATTTTATAGGAGAAGGCAATTTCATGCCCCTTGATTCCAGTAAGCCCATCAAACCGGTCTGAATCAGGGAAGGTATCGGGCCACGCGTTTTGTTGCAGATCAGCAAAGGAATAGGCAAGTGACCATAGCCCTTTTGATGCCTTGATGCCAATCAGGTAGCCATTGTCTTCATCGGTAACGGTGTCACCGTTACTCAACCAATCGGCAATGATGCTGGTCTTGATTCCATTACCAAATACATCTTTTAACCCAATTTCCCCTGATATGCCGATGATGCCGCCAAAATTGAAATCCGAATTGGAGCCTTCCGTAGTAAATGACCCCAGTGCGGTGTTGTCCTCAAAGCTGTAATAGGTCCCGGCGAGGGTCCCAAACAGATTTTCTGATCCAAAATTTTGACCCAGTTGGGCATAGATCATTAATGGGCTATTGCTAATATTGCTGTCCTCCTCCAGTACCCAGAGACCACTGTTAGCAAAGGTAGTTCCCATCTCAGAGTTGTGAGTGTAGTTTGTAGAGAATCCCTCCGGATTGATATCACCATCCCACAAAAGATCCGAGGCTGCATAAAGGTAAGCGGATCGTTTTAACTTTCCGCCTACGGCCTTAAAATTATCGTTAAATATATATTGGGCATAGGCATAGTCAAGATTAATTCCCTTTGTTGAGAAGGTGCCATCAAAAGTCTGATTGGTTGAACGCAGATCCGATGATCCGCTGGCAAGACCCGCACCCACTTCCCAGCCGGAAGTAGGCTGCGCAATCACACCAAGGCGGTAACGGAGTCGGCCGCGGTTACGACCGATCCCCGGGTCGTTTTTCTGGCCCTGGTAACGTAAACGGATATCACCTTTTAAATTAATTTTTGATGCCCAGCTAACGTCGTCCATGGATTTTGTCACTACGGCCATCTCATTTGTAAAATCCTGTTTAATTTCAGTTTCAGCCGCCTCGGCCTGTTCCTGGTCAGCCATCGCTGCATTCTTTAATAATTGGTATTCTGCAGGAGTAATACTCCCCTTGCTGTTCAATATTTCAATTAATTCCATCATTGCTGAGTTTGCGGCAATTGCTTGGATCGGGATGACGCTTAACGCAAGGGAAATAACTAATAAACAGCCACTACTTGCAAGATTTGTTTTATATTGCACGGTTGTACTCCATGTTAGATTGTTAAAGAATTTATAGGTAAGTTATGTTTCATTAAATATAGAATTAGAACTCTGTCCATCCTAAATGTGAGACGCCAAGCTAATCTCCAAGTGGGTTTATAATTAGGGAACACATGGAAACAGGCCAGCCCTAATTTATAATTTGACTACTTTTCCGCACTTATTCAGGAGTTTATATGATTGTAATATTACTCATTTAGCATATCCTAAGGAATATAATAACTAGAATGTGGTTACGGTAGAGATGTTAAGGTCAAGTCAAATAAAGAAAATTACTGATTATTTTCTGTCACAAAACCGGTTTGTCACCTTGTGTGAGCTCGGTCTGGTCGTCATATTGGCCGTTTCTATGGGTAATCTTGTGATCCTAGCACTAAACTGGGAGAAATCCCCTGATAATGAATCCGCAAGTAAAAAGAGCCTGCCTAACTTAGCAGAGCAAATTTCCAACAATATCAGCTTTTCTGGAACGACCAAGCCTACCTCAAAAATGTATGCATTATTCGGTACTAGCATAGCTGCGCAACAGCGAGATTCAAGTGATGAGTCTGAGGAATTGGAAGAGACACAGTTAAATCTTAAGCTCAAAGGTATCCTTATGAATTCAGAATCCGGGATCAGGCTGGCGCTAATTGCACGCCCAAGTACTACCGAGGAAATATATCGGGTGGGTGATGAGATTGAAGGTGCGGAGATTATAAGAATAGAGCCCAGGCGAGTTGTGATTCGTAGGAACGGAAATACTGAGGCGATTAATCTGGAGATTCCAATAGTGGAATCAGAAGTGGTAAATAAAACTCGGCGAAAGGCAACAATAGGACGTAATGGTATCGGCAAAGTGGGGGAAAATGACCGAGTTGTTTCCCAGCAAACCTTACGCCAACAACTAAATAATTTACCAAGGCTATTACGACAGGCCAAGGCCATTCCTCACTCAGTAAATGGAGAAAATATGGGATTCAAGGTGGTTGAGATCCAGGATGGCAGTATATTTCAGGACCTGGGATTAAAACAGGAAGATGTCATTCGCTCGGTTAATGGTACGCCAATAAGGACTGCCGAAGACGCATTGAACGCATATCGAAAACTTAGAACGTCAAATTCATTTCAACTGGACTTGTTGAGAAGTGGTCGGGCGATGACACTCAATCTGTCAGTGCAATAAACTGGAAAATTATATTATGAAAGTTATGAGGTATAAATTTTTAATTACATTAGCAATTGTATTGATATGCGGTCCTTTAGGTGTGGCAACAAACAATGTTATTGCACAGGAAGTGAATTTTGATTTTGAAGATGCAAATTTACGTGCTGTTATTCAGGCTGTATCAGAGTTTACGGGTAAAAATTTTCTGGTCGACCCGAGAGTACAGGGTAAGGTTACAGTGGTTGCACCGACACCCTTGACAGAGGATGAGGCATATAAGGTATTTCAGGCTGTACTAGAGGTTAATGGTTTTGTGACTGTCGAGGCGGACGGAGTAGTGAAGATAGTGCCATCTGAGGAAGGCAAGATTCGGAATACCAGTGTGTATGATGAAGATCCTCGACCAAATAATGATGATATTGAAACCAGGGTATTGCGATTAACCTATGTTAACCCTGAACGCCTGGTGCCTATCCTAAGACCACTGGTACCAAGTTATGGGCATATGGCAGCTGATTCCGAGAGTTCTTCATTGATCATTACTGACAGAGCAGCAAATGTAGATCGCATTGTCAGTATTGTCAGTCGTTTGGATCGGCCAGCCGAATCGGGGGAGATAGAGGTGATTCCACTTATGTATGCATCGGCGGAAGAAATGTCAGATTTACTTGGGAGACTTTATCCAACAGAAGGTGGTGACATTACTATCATGGAAGATGGTAGGACCAATAGCTTGATTGTTAAGGCAGATGTTTCTACGCGTAATGAAATTAAAAATCTGACTCAGGATCTGGATGTGCCTACTGAAATAACTGGGGACACCCATGTGATATTTCTGAACAATGCCGACGCTGAAAACCTGGTTGAAGTATTACAGAATATGGTTTCTTCAAATAGTAGCCAGGGGAGTACTGAAACATCGAATACGGAAATCACTGCAGATCCTGAAACCAATGCATTAATAATCCAGGCATCTAAATCGGATTTTGATGTAATAAAACAGGTAATAGAAAAACTGGATGTTAGGCGATTGCAGGTCTATGTCGAGGCACTAATCGCTGAAGTTTCCACCGATTTTGCGCGTGAATTTGGACTGCAATTTCAAACTGGCGACGGTCTCAGAGA
This sequence comes from Gammaproteobacteria bacterium, assembly GCA_963582285.1. Lineage (GTDB taxonomy): Bacteria > Pseudomonadota > Gammaproteobacteria > Eutrophobiales > Eutrophobiaceae > Eutrophobius. Next base: position 4,952 of record CAUZRI010000045.1, read on the forward strand.
AGGTACACGGGGAGTAGTAGGTGGCACTGGATTTGACGTAGGTACTAACATTCAAGGTGCTGTTGCCAATCCGTTGGCAACGGGAGCAGGTTTAAGTATTGGATTTATAGATGGCACATTAACACTGCCAGATGGGTCTGAGGTGGTTAATCTGGCTGCACTTGCCCGGGCATTGGACACCCAAAGTAATGCTAATATTCTATCCACACCGAATATTCTTACTATGGATAATCAGGAGGCTGAAATTGTTGTCGGTCAGAATGTGCCTTTTGTTACAGGTGGATTCAGCCAGATTAGTTCAGGTACTGCTATCGATAATCCATTCCAGACCATAGAGCGTCGTGATGTTGGATTAACCTTGCGAATAAAACCTCAAATTACTGAAGGAAGCTCCATCAAGTTGGAAATTTATCAAGAGGTATCCAGCGTAGCGCAACGTGGCGAAGCACGTGACATCGTTACTAATACAAGATCTTTGACAACAACAGTGATTGCAGAAAATGACCGAATGATAGTACTGGGTGGTTTGATTCAGGATGATATATCTCAAAATAGACAAAAGGTGCCATTCCTTGGAGATATTCCAATCCTTGGGCAACTTTTTACTTACCGAAGCAATTTGCGAAATAAAACCAACCTGTTGGTTTTTCTGAGGCCCAGGATTATTCGCGCAACTGGAGATATGGACGGACCTACACGACGAAAATATGATTACCTGGAAGAAATGACTGTCGATCAGAAAATTAGAAAATCGGGTGATACCTCGCCACTTATTCTTAAGTGGGATAATTTCGAACCAGCTGAAGAAGATGCGGAACAGCAAGCGGGTAGTGAAAACAAAAAATGAGTAATGTATCTGAGATTAGCATGACTCGAAGTGATCTGGATATTCAAACAGGGATAGAAAACGTTGTGGGAGTGACTCAGAAGCAAAGTCATGAGAGTACTCCACATGCAACCCCAATAGTTATTCAGGCAATTGAACGTGCCCAATCCTTAGGTTGGGAATATTGTGCAAATCCTGATATGACCAGATTGAATACAACATTATCTAGCAGTCTTGGATATCGTCAGGCCAGGCGTCTCGGTGTATTACCAGTTTACGAAGAGAATGGATATATAATTATTTGGTTGCGTCCTGATATTAACTGGGAAACATGGATTGAACTGCAGGCAGAGTACGGAATAAATATCGTTCCCGTTATTATTAATGAATCAAATTTTAATCGCGCAATACAAAGAGCCTATGAAAAAACCAGTGCTGCCGCAGATGCCGTGGAGGACCTGGGTGACGCAGTGGATCTTGATGCTGCCTCAGCAGCTTTACCTGAAGATCTGATGGAAAGCCAGGATGATGCACCAATTATACGTCTTTTAAATGCAGTATTGACTCAGGCAATTGAGGAAGGTGCGTCAGATGTACATATAGAACCTCTAGAGGCACGTGTAGTTATTCGTTATCGGGTCGATGGTGTGTTACGTGATGTTGTTGAACCACCTGCTACCTTGGCGGGACGTATCGCTGCCAGGATTAAGGTTATGGCTCGCTTGAATATCGCAGAAAGACGCGTACCACAAGACGGTCGCATGAGCCTAAGGTTGGCTGGAAGACTGATTGATGTCCGAGTGTCAACGCTACCTACTTATTTTGGTGAGCGGGTAGTCATGCGTATTTTGGAGAAAGAAGCGGGCCCATTAACATTAGAACAAATTGGCATGTCGTCCTCGGTTAGTCATCAACTGCGTGAGCTTATCCGTACACCTCACGGAATATTTCTGGTGACCGGTCCTACAGGATCTGGCAAGACAACAACTTTGTACGCTGCTTTACAACAGGTGCGAAGTCCCGGAGTTAATATAATCACCTTGGAGGATCCTGTAGAATACGATCTTGAAGGGGTGGGTCAAACCCCAGTCAATATCAAGACAGGGATGACTTTTGCAAAGGGCTTGCGGGCAATACTCCGGCAAGACCCTGACGTAATTATGGTAGGAGAGGTGCGAGATCTGGAGACTGCAGAGGTCTCGGTCCAGGCCAGCCTGACAGGTCACCTGGTATTTTCTACACTACATACCAATGATGCTGTTGGTAGCGTTACACGGTTAATGGACATGGGAATTGAACCTTATCTGGTTGCCTCAAGTCTTTTAGGTGTAATGGCCCAGCGTCTTGTGAGAAAACTTTGTCTCGATTGTAGAGAACAACATCTTGCAGATGCTGGCGAACGTCAGTTGTTGGGAATTAATGATACTAGTAAGCTTGCAATTTATTATCCAAAGGGTTGCGAAAAATGTCGGAATACCGGTTATAAGGGAAGGATCGGAATATACGAATTGATGATTGTGAATGATAAAATTCAGCACCTGATACATGACAGTGAAGGCGAGCAACCTTTAAGAAATGTTGCAAGGGAATCAGGTATGAAAAGTCTGAGGGAAGACGGTGTTACCAAGGTGCTTGCAGGTATTACCAGCCTGGAAGAAGTCCTTAGGGTAACTCAAAGTTGATATGGCCGCGTTTGAATATCTTGCTCTCGACCCTGGTGGGCGCTCACGTAAAGGGATACTGACCGGAGATTCTCCTCGTCATGTTCGATCACAATTACGTGATCAAGGATTAAATCCTGTAGAAGTCCAGGTGCTGGCTGAACGCGAAAGCACCGGACAAAATAATTTTTTTAGTAGGCCAGTTTCGGTTGCAAGTCTGGCATTGATGACACGTCAGCTTGCGACTTTAGTCAGGGCGGGTATGCCATTAGAAGAGGCCCTACGTGTACTCGGCGATCAACTTACCCAACCTCGTTTACAATCTGTGGTTGCGGGATTGCGATCTCATATAACCGAAGGTGCCACCCTTTCTGGATCCCTGGCAAAATATCCAAGTGTCTTTCCTGAATATTTTTGCACTATGGTGGAAGCAGGCGAAGCAAGCGGTCGCCTCGATGATATTTTAGATAGATTGGCAGATTACACTGAACAACAAAATCACATCCGACAAAAAATATTGGTTGCGATGATATACCCAGTAATATTAACGTTAGTAGCAATGACAGTTGTTATTGCCTTGCTAACCTATGTGGTCCCCGAGGTAGTCAGGGTATTTGATCAGACGGGACAAACCTTACCGTTATTGACTCGATGGTTAATTATCTGTAGTGACTTCATTAGAAATAATGGTCTTATATTATTCGCAGGATTAGTTATGCTGTTTGTGATTTATATTAAATTACTTAGTAAGGAATGGGTTCGTTCTAAACGCGATTTGTTTATGATTCGACTGCCATTCATTGGTGACCTGGTGCGAACTGTAAATTCAGCACGGCTGGCAAGAATATTATCAATATTAACAGAGAGTGGTGTGACATTGGTTGATGCTCTGGGTATAGGTGTACAAATAATCAAAAATATTCCAATTCGGCAAGCCATACATGATGCGACAACATCCTTGCGTGAAGGAGGCAGGCTACACCAGTCTATGCACAAAAGTGGATTTTTTCCTCCATTGCTAGTGCATATGATTTCTGTTGGCGAAGAGAGTGGTGAATTGGAAACTATGCTAGACCGCGCGGCTTCACATCATGAGCGAGAACTAAAAATGATGATTAATGCCGCTACTTCATTATTTGAACCAATATTAATCCTTGTGATGGGCGGTATAGTATTGTTGATTGTGCTTGCGATACTGTTGCCAATTTTTGAGATGAACCAGTTGGTTGGGATGTGATAAGGCGAGTATTTTAGTTACCTTAGTGTGAATTAAACCGGAAGGTATAAAAGATCAGGAGAATAGCGTTGGTTAAACATTGTCAATTAGTATTACCAAATAAATATCATGAAAGAGGATTTACCTTAATTGAGTTGATGGTTGTTGTGGTGATCCTGGGAATTTTGGCTGCAGTCGTTGTGCCAAGGGTAATGGATCGTCCTGAGCAGGCAAGAATTACCGCCACAAAAAATAATATTCGCGCAATAAAATCTGCACTGGATATGTATAAATTAGATAATCATCAATATCCCACAACTGATCAAGGACTGGAGGCGTTGGCATTAGCACCAAGATCAGAACCTAAACCCACGAATTGGAGTCAGTACATGGATAATATCCCCATGGACCCGTGGGGGAACAAATACCTTTATCTTGAACCAGGCAAGCATGGGGATATTGATTTATTTAGTCCTGGTCCAAACGGTCGAATTGGTGATGATGACGACATCGGATCATGGAATCTGCAATAAGACTTTTAATGGCACAGTCTTCATCAAAATACTTATTTTCGAAAAATGCTAAGGCGGGCTTTACCTTATTGGAATTATTAGTTGCTATAGTAATAATTGCAGTAATGGTCAGTATGTTAGTGCCCTCTTTGAGGAGCAGCAATCGGCATGTTATATATGC